>NZ_JBHXSO010000020.1:0-135296 GCF_042714775.1 Streptomyces sp. NPDC058691
GCGCACGGGCGCATTCGCCCGTGCGCCCGCCGTGCGCGGGTCACAGAATGAGACGCCTGCCCAACGCCTATCCCCCCGTGGCCACGGCGAGGGAGTGCAGATACCGCATCAAGGTCATCAGGACATCGCGGCTGGACTCCCGTTTACGGGCGTCGCAGTCGACGATCGGCACATGCGCGGGCAGGTCGAGCGCGGCCCGCAGGTCCTCGACCGGGTGGCGGGGCGCTTCGGGGAACGTGTTGATCGCGACGACGAAGGGCACCCCGCGCTCCTCCAGCCGGCCGATCACATCGAAACTGACCTCCAGCCGACGGGTGTCCACCAGCACCACCGCGCCCAGGGCCCCCTCGAACAGGCCGTTCCACAGGAACCAGAAACGCTGCTGGCCCGGTGTGCCGAAGAGATAGAGCACCAGTTCCCGGTTGATGCTGATCCGGCCGAAGTCCATCGCGACAGTCGTCGCCGTCTTGCGTTCGACCCCGGCGATGTCGTCCACACCGACACCCGCCTGGGTCATGGTCTCCTCGGTGGTCAGCGGACGGATCTCGCTGACCGAGCCGACCAGGGTCGTCTTGCCGACCCCGAAGCCCCCGACGATCACTATCTTGACCGCGGCGGCGGCGGATTCCGGGAGTACGTCCTCGCTTCGCGGTCCCGGGACCGCCAGCGGGTCAGAGCTTCTCAAGTCCATGTATCACCGCCTCGATAAGAGAGACATCGGGAAGTTGCGCGGGGGGCACGGGTGAGCGCGCCTCGACCCGCTTCTCGGCCAGGAGGTCGAGCAGGAGCACCGTGACCACGCTCACCGGCAGGCCCAGGTATGCGGAGATCTCCGCGACCGACAGCGGCGAACTGCACAGCCGCACGATCGCCGCCTGCTCGGGGGGCATTCCCGGCGGTGGCCCGGTCCGTGACCGGACGAGCGTGACCAGGTCGAGGACGGAGTCGCCGGACGCCCCGCTGCGGCCGCGAGTGATCACGTAGAGCCGCTCGGGGCTTCCTTCCTCCCATCCCTGGCCCGCTTCGCTCATCCTGCCTGCCCCTCATTGCGGGGAGGACTGCTGAGGTGCTCGCCGATACGGGCGACGAGGTCGCGCATCCGCTGCCCCATCAGCCCGGCGTCGACGCCCTCGTCCGCCAGCACCGCGAGATACGCCCCCGCTCCGGCCGCCATCAGGTAGAAGAAGCCGCCCGACATCTCGATCACGACCAGGCGCATGCGCCCGTCGCCGTGCGGGAACTCGGTGGCGACGGCCGCCGCCAGGCTCTGCAGTCCCGCACAGGCGGCGGCCAGCCGGTCCGCAGTGTCCGTGTCCGATCCCCACTGGGCCATGCGCAAGCCGTCCGCCGAGAGCACCACCACATGGCGGGTCTGCGGAACGCTGGTCGCCAGGTCCTTGAGCATCCAGTCCATGTTGGCCCGCTGCTGAATCACGGCTATTCACCCTTATCTAACGACTCGTCACTCTTGACGGGAGCGGCAGGCGGCGTCTCACCGGACACGCCGCTCTGGAAGGCGGCCAGCCACATGCCCGGCTGCACCGGCTCATCGGCCGACGGCTTGGCATGGGAAGCGGTGACGGAACCGGCAGGGGACGTGGACCCCGTACGAACGCCCGGGGCCGGGGGGGTCGCACGCCGGCGGCGTTGCGGCAGACCGTTCGCGGTGCGCTCGTGCACCACGGGGATCTCGTCCGCCATCTCGGCCGAGACGGTCCCGTTCTCCACCGTCTCCGACCGGCGGGGGCCGGTGTCCGGCCGAGGCTCCGGAGCGGTCCCGGCACTCCCCGCACCGCCCGCACCGCCTTCACGGGGGGCCGGCACCGGACGCGGACCGGACGCGGCGCCGATGCCGTGGGCCAGCCCCGTCGCGTTGGTCATCGTGGTGATCAGGTCCTGCGGCACGACCAGCACCGCGCGGACACCGCCGTACGCCGACGACCGCAGGGAGACCTGGAAACCGTAGGCCTTCGACAGCCGGCCGACGACCGCGAGGCCGAGCCGCGGGGTCTCGCCGAGGCCGTTGAGGTCTATGCCAGCCTGGGCCTCGGCGAGCATCTGCTCGGCCCGCAGCCGGGCCTCCTCGCTGAGGCTGACGCCGCCGTCCTCGATCTCGATCGCGATACCGGACTGCACCTCGACCGCGGTGACGTGCACCCGGGTCTGGGGCGGCGAGTAGCGGGTCGCGTTGTCGAGCAGCTCCGCCGCCGCGTGGATCAGCGGCTCCACGGCGGGGCCGATGATCGCCACCTCGGAGACCGAGTGCAGTTCGATGCGCTGGTAGTCGATGATCCGCGACATGGCGCCGCGCAGCACGCTGAACAGCGGTACGGCCTTGCTCCACTGGCGGCCGGGCCGGGCGCCGCCGAGGACGGCGATGCTGTCGGCGAGACGGCCGATCAGCGCGGTGCCGTGGTCGAGGCGGAGCAGGTCGCCGAAGACCTCCGGGCTCTGCCCGTGCCGGTCCTCCATGTTCCGCAGGTCGCTGGCCTGTTGGTGCACGATGGCCTGCACACGGCGGGCGATGTTGACGAACGCGCGCTGCGAGGACTCGCGGATGTCCTCCTCCGCGGAGACCGCTCCCAGCGTGGCACGGAGCAGTGCCTGGTGCGCGCCCAGGAATTCGGGGGTCAGTCCCTCGGAGCGCGTCTCGATGCCCTTGAGCACGTCCTCCATGAACTCGCCGCGCTGCAGGCGGGCCATCGCCGCGGGCACCTGCTCACGGGCCAGCCGCAGTGTCTCGGCCTCCTGCTGGGACAGCCGGTACTGCAACTCGGCGTACTGACGCGCGGCTTGTTCGCGCAACTCCTCATTGAGACTTCCACGGCGGGCGACTTCGACCGCCAGCACGGCGACGGCCACGGTGGCGGTCACACCGCACCAGAAGACCGCCTCCCTCGCCTCCGCCGGGACGGTCCATACGGCGACGGCCGTGACCGCCGCGACTATGACGGCCGGCAATAACCACGCGGACGTGGCGGCAGGCCGGCGGTCTCCGGGGGACGATCCAGCACGAACCATCAGCATCCTCAGGTGATCGCTAGACAGGGAACGACAGCACGAACACGAGCACGAACACGGATTCGGCGTAGGCGGTGCGCAAGCGCCGGACACATCGCCACAAGTGCCGTGACCTGGCGTAATTGCTACAACACGCTGAGCCGCAAGTAGCATAGCCATTTCCGATCGTGCCCGATGCACCGTCATGATGCCTATGACACATGCCGGTTGACGTATCGATACCGGCCCGGGTGCGCTCGCGCAAACTCCCCGCAATGATCACGCCACGCCCGGCCGCTCGCCGCGCCGGCCCTCATGGACGGCGGACCGGGACGGTTTCGCCGGGACGGGCGGACGGAGCCGTAGGCCCAGCCGGCGCGGGCGGCCCGAGTCCCCGCCGACCGCGGCCGGAAGCCCTCGCCACGAGCGCTTTCCCATGTCACGCGCCCACGGCGGCGGCGCCCCGGCGCGCGAGCGAGCCGCCGCGCGGAAGCCGCCGGGGCCGCGACCGCGGCCACCGGACGCGGACCGCGGGCGCACGCGGAAGAGGGCGGCGGGCCGCCGGCCGAGGCCGGCTCATGCCGCCCGACCCCGCCACGACCGGACGTCCGGGCCCCGCGAACGCGGGCCATGGCACGCATTCGCGCGGTTGCGCGACCCGCCACGCGGGCGACCATCCACTTCATCCGTAAGAGTGACGGGGACTTGCGTCTGGCCGAGATCGGTGGGATGCGGCCCGCGGAGGGCCGTGCGGCGACCGTGCGGCGACCGTCAACACCACGCGTGATCCTTGGGTCGTCCGGGTGAGCGACGGGCGCGGCGACCACTCGGCCTACGCCACTCCGCCCGCCCGGACCCCACCGCGCGACCACCCCGCCGTACGCCCACCACGAGCGGGCTTCCGCGGTCGGCCCGGCCGGACCCACAGGCACCCGGCAGGCCTCGCCCGCCGCGAAGACCTAGCATGAAAGTCACGTTCCCGCAGAAATGGGGCACCGTGATGGTCACCCCGAAGGAAGGTGCGCCGTCCCCGGCGACAGCCCCGTTCGACTTGGGGTTCGCCGCGTCGATGGTGATCGACGCCGACGGCGCCGTGGTCGCCTGGACGCCCGCGGCGGAGACCCTGCTGGGGTATCCGGCCGCCGAGGTGGTGGGCAGGCCCGCCTCGGTGCTGCTCGCCTCCCCCCAGCACGCCGAGGGGGCCGGGGGCATCGCCGAGCAGTGCCGCGTCCGCGACGCCTGGGGCGGCCTGGTGGCCGCCCGGCACCGCGACGGACGGCGGCTGGAACTGGGCGTACGGGTGTCGGCACTGACCGACTACAGCGGCCGCGAACGCTGGCTGCTCTCGGGGATCGACCTGGCCCACTGCCCCTCCTGGGCGGTCAGCGGCACCGTGCTGGAGGCCTTCCTGACCCAGTCCCCGCTGGGCGTGGCCGTCCTCACCCCGGACCTGCGCTACGTGTGGATGAACGAGACCCTGGAGCGCTTCAGCGGCGTCCCCGGTGAGAAGCGCATCGGCGGCCGGATGGGGGACGCCCTGCCCGGCATCGACACCGCCACCATCGAGAAGGTCATGCGCAGGGTGCTGGCCACCGGCCGGCCGGTGGTGGACTACGAGTACCGGGGCTGGACCCTGGCCGCGCCCCACCAGGAGCACGCGTACTCGACCTCCTTCTGCCGCCTGGAGGACGCCGACGGGCGCGTGATGGGCGTCTGCTACATGGCCTTGGACGTCACCGACCGGTCGAAGGCGCACGATCGCCTCGCCCTGCTCAACACGGCGGGCGCCTGCATCGGCACGACCCTCGACATCCGCCAGACCGCGCAGGAACTGGCCGAGGTCGCGGTGCCGCACCTCGCCGACTTCGTCACCGTCGACCTGCTGGAGGGGGTGCTGCGCGGCGACGAGCCGCCGCGCGGCCGCTCGCTGCGGGCCACCGCCCTGCGCCGTGCCGGGCTGAGTTCGGTGCGCGAGGGCGTCCCGGAGGCCGTGTCGCGGATCGGGGAGCCGATCCGGGCGCCGGAGGACTCGCCGTATGTGCGCTGCATGGCCGAGGCCCGGTCCTTCCTGCGTGCCGACTTCGACGTGGACGGGGCGACCTGGCTCTCCGCGGACCCGGCCCGGCGCGCCAGGATCCGCGAGTACGGGATGTGCACGGCGATGTGGGTGCCGCTGCGGGCGCGCGGCAATGTGCTGGGCGTCGTCACCTTCGTGCGCGGCGGGCGGCCCGATCCCTTCGAGCGGGACGACCTGCTGCTGGCCGAGGAACTGGCGGCGCGCGCGGCGGTGTGCGTGGACAACGCCCGCCGCTGGACCCGCGAGCACGAGGCCGCGCTCGCCCTGCAGCGCAGTCTGCTGCCGCACGCGCTGACCGGCGGCACCGCCGTGGAGGTCGCCTCCCGCTACCTGCCGACCGACGTCCAGGACGGGGTCGGCGGCGACTGGTTCGACGTCATCCCGCTGTCCGGGGCGCGGGTGGCCCTCGTCGTGGGGGACGTGGTCGGGCACGGCCTCACCGCGGCGGCCACCATGGGACGGCTGCGCACGGCCGTGCACACCCTCGCCGACATGGACCTGCCGCCCGAGGAACTGCTGGCCCACCTGGACGACCTGGCCATCCGGCTCACCGAGGAGGACAGCGCCGACGACGCGGTGGCCACCTCCGTACTCGGCGCGACCTGCCTGTACGCCGTCTACGACCCGGTGACCGCCCGGCTGACGGCGGCCCGCGCGGGCCACCCGCCACCGGCGATGGTGACACCCGACGGCGTCGTCTCCTTCCCCGAACTGCCCCCCGGGCCACCGCTGGGCCTGGGCGCGATGCCCTTCGAGTCGGCGGAGCTGAACCTGCCGGAGGGCACCGTCCTGGCCCTCTACACCAACGGGCTGTACAAGTCCTTCGGCGAGGACCCCGACATCGGCCTGGACAAGCTCGCCCACGCCCTCGACCGGCCCGGCCTGCCGCTGGAGGACCTGTGCACCTCCATCACCGGCTCGCTGCTCACCGGTCCGCCCGAGGACGACGTCGCCCTGCTCCTCGCCCGTACGCACACCCTCGGCCCCGGCGACCTCGCCACCTGGGACCTGCCCTGCGACCCCGAAGTGGTGCATTGCGCACGCGGCCTGGCGGTGCGTCAGCTCACGGCATGGGGGCTGACGGAGGTGGCGCCGGTCACCGAACTGGTGGTGAGCGAACTGGTCACCAACGCCATCCGGCACGCGTCCGGGCCGATCCGGCTGCGGCTCATCCGGCACACGGTGCTGATCTGCGAGGTCTACGACGGCAGCAACACCGTGCCGCGGCTGCGCCACGCCCGCACCACCGACGAGTCCGGCCGCGGCCTGTTCCTGGTCGCCCAGCTCACCCGGCGCTGGGGCACCCGCTACACCGGGGACGGCAAACTCATCTGGGCGGAGCAGGAACTCCCGGACACCGCCGCGGGCTGACCGGGCCAGGGCGCGGCGGGGGCGCGGCAGGGGCGGGATCCGCGAAGCCGGGGACCGCTGTCAGTGGGGTGTGCTGAAGTGGACTCGTGGGCGTTCCCGGACCGACGGAAGGCGGAGAAGCCCCATGAGCGACCTTGCTGCACCACCGGACGTGGCGACCGAGCTGGAGCGCCACCGCACCGAGTTGACGGGCTACTGCTACCGCATGCTCGGCTCCCTCTTCGAAGCGGAGGACGCCGTCCAGGAGACCATGGTGCGGGCCTGGCGCGCGTACGACCGCTTCGAGGGCCGCTCCAGCCTGCGCTCCTGGCTGTACCGGATCGCCACCAACGTGTGCCTGGACGCCCTCGGCGGCACCGGCCGCAGGGCCCGGCCGATGGACCTCGCCTCCCCCGGCAGCGCCGAGGGACCGCTGCCCGGAGCGCTCCCGGATGCCGCCTGGATCTCGCCGGCCCCCGACGGGCGCGTCCTGCCGGAGACCGGCGACCCGGCCGACGTCGCCGACCGGCGCGAGTCCGTGCGGCTGGCCTTCGTCGCCGCGCTGCAGCACCTCGCCCCGCGGCAGCGGGCCGTGCTCATCCTGCGGGAGGTGCTGGCCTGGAAGGCCGCCGAGGTCGCCGAACTGCTCGACACCACCGTCGCCTCCGTCAACAGCGCCCTCCAGCGCGCCCGCGCCACCCTCGCCGCGGCCGCCCCCGCCGCCGGCGACCCGGCCGCGCCCCTCGACGAGGAGCAGCGCGCGCTGCTCGCCCGCTATGTGGCCGCCTTCGAGTCCTACGACCTGGACGCCCTCACCTCGCTGCTGCACGAGGACGCCACGCTGTCCATGCCGCCCTACGAGCTGTGGCTGCTCGGCCCGGCGGAGATCAGGGCCTGGATGGCGGGCCACGGCATCGGCTGCCGCGGCTCGCGGCTGCTGCCCGTCGCGGCCAACGGCATGCCCGGCTTCGCCCAGTACCGGCCGAGCGCGGACGGCGGGCACGAGCCGTGGGCCCTTCAGGTCATCGAGATCTCACAGGGCCGCATCACCGGGCTCAACTCCTTCCTCGACACCCAGCGGCTCTTCCCGCTCTTCGGTCTGCCCGCGCATCTGGAGGCCGGCCGGCCCTAGCGTCCCGCCGAGCCCCACCAGGGCGATCAGCTGCCGCAGCGGGCGCCCGGCACCGCGCAGGACGACACGGGCGCCCTGACGGCGGGCGGTGAGCTGCAGCCGGGCCAGCGCGTCGATCAGCACCGCGTCCGGGTCGGCGGCCGGGCCGCTGACGTCGCAGATCACCGTGGTGGGCCCGGCGGCGGCGCCCGCGTGCTCCGCCAGCAGGCATCGCAGGCGCTCGCACAGACCCGGGACCGCCTCCCGGGTCACCGTCGCGGGCAGCACGAGGACGGGGGCCCCGTCCTCGGACCGGGCTGCGGGCTGGACCATGGGCGACCTCCTGCGGCGGGCGTTCACCGGATATGACCCCGTGCGCCGGCGGAATCCATCGGCCCCGCCCTGCCCGGTGTCACCGCCGCAGCAGCGCCTCGATCTCCCCGGCCGTCCAGTCGCCGCCCGCGCACTCCGCGAGATAGCGCGCGATCCCGGGCAGGTCCCACCCCCCGGACTCGAAGAGCCCCTCGGCGATGTGCCGCAGATAGGGGCCCGACGGCCGGACGGGCGCGACGTCCCGCCGCGACCAGGGCGCGGTGAACGTGAGCACCGGGTGCCCGTCCACGTCCCCTGGGTACAGCAGCGTCTCGTACCGTCCGTCGCCCAGGCGTGCCCGCCCGGTGTCCAGCACCGGCGCCAGGTCCAGGTCCCGTCCCGGTGCGCGGTACATCTCCTGTGCCGCGATGTCCGCGAACTGACCGGCCGTCACCAGATGGGCCCGCGCCCGGACGACGCCTTCCGCCACGCCGTCGTCGTAGAAGGCCCGGCCGCCCGACCACACGGGCGACCGCGTCGCGAAGTACATCCGCCCCGGCAGCTCCAGCGGCAGCGACCGCAACGGCGGCCGCGCGTCCCGGCAGCCCGGGTACTCCCGGCCGGCCCCTGGCGGCGAACCGCCCGCCAGATAGCTGTTCAGGCGCGCCAGGTGGGTGTTGGAGCCGTACGAGGCGTACCAGATGAGGGCCGGCGGCTCCGCCCGCGACCCGGCGGCGCGCCGCGCGCCCACACGTCGGGGTTCGATCACGGCACCATCATGCGCCGCGGTCAGGCCGCAGGCACCGTGCCGCGGATCTGCCGCAGGAAGGCGGCGTTGTCGGGCGTCGCCCGCAGCCGGGCGAGCAGCGTCTCGAAGGAACCGGTGCCGGCACCGCCGCGCAGCGCCCGGCGCAGCCCGTGGGAGGCGGCCAATTCGGCCGGGGACAGCAGCAGTTCCTCGCGCCGCGTTCCGGAGGGGTGCACGTCGACCGCGGGGAAGACCCGCCGGTCGGCCAGGGCGCGGTCCAGGCGCAGTTCCATGTTGCCGGTGCTCTTCAGCTCCTCGAAGAAGTAGTCGTCCGCCCGCGACCCCGTTTCGACCAGCGCCGTCGCCAGGATCGTCAGCGAACCCCCCTCCTCCGCCGACCGCGCCGCCCCGAACAGCCGCTTCGGACCGGTCAGCGCGGCGGCGTCCACGCCCCCGCTCAGGGTCCGCCCGCCCGACGACGCGGCGTTGTTGTGCGCCCGGCACAGCCGGGTCAGCGAGTCCAGCAGGACCACGACGTCGCGGCCCGTCTCGACCAGCCGCTTGGCCCGCTCGATCGCGAGCTCCGCCACCGCGATGTGCTGCCGGGGCGTGCGGTCGAAGGTCGAGGCGATCACCTCGCCCCGCACCGACCGCCGCATCTCGGTGACCTCCTCGGGGCGCTCGTCCAGCAGCACCACCATCAGGTGGCACTCCGGGTGGTTGTCGGCGACCGCGTCGGCGACGGCACGCAGCAGCATGGTCTTCCCCGTCTTCGGCGGCGCCACGATCAGCCCGCGCTGCCCCTTGCCGACGGGCGCCAGCAGGTCCAGCACCCGCGTCGCCAGACCACCCTTGGGCGACTCCAGCCGCAGCCGCTCCGACGGGTGAGGCGGTGTCAGATCCTCGAAGTGCCGCCGCCCGCGCGCCGCTTCGGCCGGCAGCCCGCCGACCCGGTCGACCTGTACGAGCGTCCGCCCCCGCCCGCCGCCCGCGGCGGCGCCCTCGACGGCGTCGCCCTTGCGCAGCCCGTACCGCCTGATCCTCTCCGGCGGCACGGTCACGTCGTGCGCCCCCTGCGCGTAGCCGCCGACGCGCAGGAACCCCCGCCCCCCGTCGACATCGAGGACACCGGCGACGGGCGTGTGCCGTTCACCGTCGGACGCGGCCGGAGCCGGGGCCGCCGGGGCACGGCGTGATGGTGCTGTGGTGGATGTGGTCATGTGCATTCCTCACGTGGAAGGGATCGCGCACGCGGCGGTACGAACCGCCGCGACAGGCGCGGAAGCAGAAGGGGCCAAGAGCCGGACCGGAGAAAACGAGAGCGGGAACGCGGACGCGAACGCCATCGACAGGCGGTCACGCGATCCTGCGGGAGAAGCACCGGCGCCACCAAGGGGCGCACAGCCGTGCTTTTTTCAAAGGTAGCACCGGGAAGGCCCCGACGGGGAGAGGGCGATGCGGAGGGTGCCGGGGATGCACCGGCGCGCCGTGCGCCCGCGGGCCCATACTGGCCCCATGCGGAAGGCATTCGCCCATGAGGCCGTCGTGGTCCTGGCGCCCGGTGGGGACGAGAGGGCGCCCGGGGGCGCGATCACCGTGGCGTTGTGCGGTGGCTGGGAACACGAGGGGCGCTGCCCGCTCGCGGCGCATCACACGGCGGTGTCGCCCGGGGAGGACAAAGGTGTGCGCCTGCGGGTGCTGTTCGCGGCGGAGCCGGCGGACGAGCCGGAGGTGCGGGCGCGGATCGAGGCGGCGCTCGCGGCCGGGACGCTGGGCAGGGAGCCCGCCCCGGACACGCGGTGGGAGCTGCGGGCGAGCGGCCCGAGCCCCGTCCGGGCGGACGAGGCCGGGCACGCGGCGCGGCTCAGCGGCTGAGCCAGTCGGCGTCGCCCATCACGACGACGGGGTGCAGGGCCGGGTCCAGGGTGCGCACCAGCTCCCGCATGTCGGGCCGGGGCAGGCTCACGCAGGCGTGGGTCGGGCCGCCGTGGTCGACGTGGAACCAGACACCGCCGCCGCGCGAGTCCCCCATCGGGCGGGTCCAGTCGCGCGGGGTGGTGCCGGGCTGCCGGTTGTAGTTGATGGCCACCACGTAGTCGAACGAGCCGGCCAGCGACTCGCCCTTGAACCCGGTGCCGGAGATGTAGAAGCCCCGTGACCGGTCGTACGGGAGCTTGCTCCCGGGGTCGGGCAGGAGGCCGCCCGCGTCGGTGAGCCCGTAGACGCCCGCGGGGGAGCGCAGGTCGCCAGCGTGGTGGTCGGTGGTCCAGCCGTCGCGGGCGTTGTGGGCGGACCAGGTGGGGCCGTCGCTCCAGCTGCCGTCGGCCTGGCGTTCGTGGATCACGACGTGGGAGACCGAGGAGTTCTTCCCCGCGCCGGTGACCACGACGACCTGGCGGGCGTCGGCCGGGACGGCCTTGAGGGTGCGGGGGCCGAGACCCGGCAGACGGGTGTCGACCGGCGTGGGCGTCGGACTCGCGCCCGCCGGGGGCGCGGCGGAGGCCGCGACGGGCAGCGCGGCCGGCGAGACCGCGGTGGTCGGGGTCCCGCAGCCGGCAAGCAGTCCCGCTCCGGCCGCGACGGCGGCGAGCAGGGATATCGCGGAGCGGGCACCGCCGCGCGGCACGCGGTTGGGCATGGCGAGGCCTTTCGATGTCGGGGACCGGGTGGGGTGTGAGGGCGGAACGGGGACGAAAAACAGGGCGACGGGGGCGAAGGGAGCGAAGGGCGAGCGGCCGGTGGTCAGCCCTACCGGAACTCCGCCGTGTCGAACGCGTCACGGACCGCCGCGAGCGTCCCGGCCGACGCCTCGCGGAAGCACATGCTGACGCTGAGCATCAGGGGCCGGTCCTTCGCCGTGGGAATGCCGCCCCAGGCCTGGGCCTCGGTGTCACCCCCGAGGACCTGACAGCCCTTGCCAGGGGCGCCCAGCTTGACGGTGTCGAAGCCCGCCTTGCCGTCCACCTTCGTGTACATCAGCTTGTGGACGTAGATCAGCGCCGCGCCCTTGCGCAGCTTGCCGATCGGCGGACAGGCCGAGTAGCCCAGGTCGGGGGTGGGCCCGCAGGAGCTGCCCTTGCCCAGCTGCATCGGCTGCTGCGACACGAAGCCGATCATCATCGCGTCCCCGTCCAGGGTGGTGAAGCCCTTCCAGCCGCGCGGCAGCCGCAGCGTCAGCCCGTACAGGTCCGCGAGGTGGACGGTCGTGTACGCGTCCTGGCCGAGGCCGGCCGACGGCATGGACGTGGACGTGGGCGTGGACGTAGAGGAGGCCGAGGACACGGCGGACGGTACGCCCGCGGGTGTCGCGACCGCCTGCCGGTGCCGGTCGGCGCCACCTCCCACCAGGCCCGCCGTCGTGAGCACGCCGACGCCGACGACCGCCGCCGTGACGGCCGAAAGCGCCGCCGTCCTGCGCCGCCTGCGCTGCTGGACCCGGCGCCTGACCTGCGCCATCCGGTCGGCGGGGGCGACGGGCTGCGGCACGGTCCGCTCCAGGAGGACGCTCAGCTCCCACTCGTCCTCGCCGTTCGGCTCCTGCTCGCGATCACGCGAAGTCCCGTTGCGCATGCCGCTCACCCCCTTCCGCCAGGCTGGGCACCGCCGCCAGTTCCGTGCGCAGCATGCTCAGCGCCTTGGCCGCCTGGCTCTTGACCGTGCCGGGCCGGCAGCCCAGCACCGCGGCGGTCTCCTCCACGCTCAGGTCCTCGAAGTAGCGCAGGACCACCACCGCCCGCTGCCGCGGCGGCAGCCGGCGGACGACGGCCGCCAGCGACTGCTCCAGGTCGACGGAGGCGAACGGGTCGCCCGCCGACGCGCCGGCGGGCACCTCGCCGTGCGGCACCTCGCCCCGCCAGCGCCGCTGCCACCACGACGAATGCGTGTTGACCAGCGCCTTGCGCACATACGCCTCGGGGTTCTCGCCGGCTATCCCGCGCCATTTCGGCCAGACCTTCGCCAGCACCGTCTGCAGCAGGTCCTCCGCGAGGTGGGCGTCCCCCGTCAGCAGCCAGGCGACCCGGAGCAGCCTCGGCCCGCGCGCGGTGACGAACTCCTCGAAGTCCGGCCCCGCGTCCCTCACCGTGCTGTCCTCGCCATCGCATTCCTGTCCCTGATTCCGGCCTCACAACCGCCCAACCGGGTGGGGCACCTGTTCGGTTGCCTCGGGGACGAAGATCGTTCCGTTCGCCTTGCCATCGCACCGCCCGCGGGCAATGGTGGACAGTGCCCGCTTATGCGGCAGAGGGTCAGGTATACGCCATGGACAGACCCGGTACGCCGGCGGGCCCGCTTCCCCCCGGACCGGCGGGCCTGCGTCTCGACGCGTCGGCCGCCATCGCGGTGACGGACGTGGACGGCCGCGTGACCTCCTGGAGCGCCGGGGCCCAGCGCCTGCTGGGGTACGCGCCGGAGGACGCGGTGGGCAAGCCGCTGGACGATCTCGTCGGCGGGGGCTTGGCGCTGCCCGCGGACGGCCGGGCCCGTGTCGTGCCGCTGCTGGACGGCGACCGGTGGGCGGGCTTCCTGTTCCTGGCCATGCCCGCGGACGAGCCGGACGGGCCAGCCGAGCCGGACGACACTGCATTGGACGAGGCGGAGGCGGCGGCCCCCGCCCTCGGCCCGTTCGCGGACGCCACCCTCATGCGGTGGATGTTCGACCAGAACCCCGACGCCCTGATGGTCTACGACGACGACGCCCGGGTGCTGCGCGTGAACCCGGGCCTGGAACGGGCCACCGGCCGCTCCGAGGCGGAGCTGCGCGGACTGCGGCTGACCGACTTCCTGCACGGCCCGGCCTTCGAGGAGAACGAGCAGCGCATCCGCAAAGTGGCCGCGACCGGCGTGGTCGACTACATGGAGCACTACGCGTCGCGGGTCCCCGGCGAGACCAAGGCGCATGTGTGGGGCGTGGACATCTTCCCGCTGAGGGACGCCGGCGGCCGGGTGCGCGCGGTGGGCCTGGTCGCCTTCGACCACACCCAGGACACCGAGTCCCGGGAACTGCTGGCGCTCCTCGCCGAGGCCAGGACCCGGATCGGGGCGAGCCTGGAGGTGGACGGCACCGCGCAGGAGCTGGCGGAGGTCATCGTCCCCCGGCTCGCCGACTTCGTCAGCGTCGACCTGCTGGACGAGGTGTTCCGGGGCGAGCAGCCCCCGCCCGTGCTGTCCGGCCCGGTCGAGCTGCGCCGGGCGGCGCACCGGTCCGTGCCCGAGACGGTGCTCTCGCCCGGCGGCATGCACCTCCACCCCGCCACGTCACCCATCACCGAGTGCATGATCACCGGCCGGCCCGTCATGCGCTCCTTCGCCGACCCCGCAATCACCGAGTGGCTGGAACAGGACCCGCCGCGCGCCGCGCTGGTCCGCAAGTACGGGGCGCACTCGCTCATCGCGGCGCCGGTGCGGGCCCGGGGCGCGACGCTCGGCGCGGTGACCCTGGTCCGCCACGGCGGCAGCCCGGAGCGGTTCCGCACGAGCCACCTCACGATCACCGACGACCTGGTCACCCGGGCCGCGATCTACGTGGACAACGCCCGGCGCTACGCCCGCGAGCGCAGCATCGCCCTTGCGCTGCAGCGCAGCCTGCTCCCGCACGGCCCGCCCCTGCTCAGCGCCGTGGAGACCGCCGCCCGCTACCTGCCGGCCGGCGGCGAGGCGGGCGGCGACTGGTTCGACGTGATCCCGCTGCCCGGCGCGCGGGTGGGCCTGGTCGTCGGCGACGTCGTCGGCCATGGCATCAGCGCCTCGGCGACCATGGGCGGGCTGCGCACCGCCGTGCGCACCCTCGCCGACATCGATCTGCCGCCGGACGAGCTGCTCACCCACCTGGACGACATCGTGACCCACTCCGCGTACGAGCGGGAGACCGAGGAGTGCCCGGTGAACGACGAGACCGGCGAGGCGATGGACGACATCCCCGGGGACGTGGGCGACATCCCCGGCGACGTGGGCGCCACCTGCCTGTACGCGGTCTACGACCCGGTCTCCCGGGTCTGCTCCCTCGCCCGGGCCGGCCATCCCGCCCCCCTGCTGGTGCTCCCGGACGGCACCGCGACCGTGCTCGACCTGCCCGCCGGGCCGCCGCTGGGGCTCGGCAGCCTGCCGTTCGAGGCCGCCGAGATCACCGTCCCCGAGGGCGGGGTGCTCGCCCTGTTCACCAACGGGCTGCTGACCTCCCGCGGCCGCGACCTCGACCAGCGCCTGGAGCAGCTGCGCGAGGCGCTCGCCTCCCCCGCCGGCTCCCTGGAGGACCTGTGCGACCGGGTGCTGGCCGCGATGCGCGGCGGCGAGGCCATCGGCGAACGGCGGATCGACGACATCGCCCTGCTGGTGGCCCGCACCCGCGCCCTGGACGCGGATCACGTCGCCTCCTGGGACCTGCCGAGCGACCCCGCCTTCGTCGCGGAGGCCCGGCAGCGGGTGGGCGAGCGCCTGGCCTCCTGGGGCCTGGACGACATGACGTTCACCACCGAACTGGTGGTGAGCGAGCTGGTCACCAACGCCATCCGGTACGGCGGGCCGCCCATCCAGCTGCGGCTGATCCGCGACCGCCGCTCGCTGATCTGCGAGGTCTCCGACGGCAGCGGCACCACCCCGCACATGCGGCGGGCCCGGCTCTCCGACGAGGGCGGCCGGGGTCTGCTGCTGGTCGCCCAGCTCACCGGCCGCTGGGGCACCCGCCACACCCCCGCAGGCAAGACCATCTGGGCCGAGCAGTCCCTCCCGACGGCCTGACCCGTAAGCGCCGCAGCACACACCCTGACGGGCCGTCAGCCATCGTCGGACGGCCCCGGATCACCCGTCGCGCCGACGGCGGCCCGGCGCCCCCACCAGGTGATCTTGTGAACGCGCACCGATCCGTCGGAGACTCGAACTCGGCGTCCCCGCCCGCCGATTCACCCCGCACCGACGGAGGAAAACCAGTGAGTACCCTCAACAAGGGCGTCAGCAAGGTCGAGGTCCGCCTCAAATGGGACCCGAGCCCGCTCGGCTCCCCCACCCACGACCTCGACATCGTCGCCGCCACCTACCTCGCCAAGTCCCCGCACGGCGATCCGGCGTACCTCGTGCACTTCGACAGCCGCTCGCCGGACGGCACCATCACGCTCAACCGCGACAGCAAGAACGGCAAGGGACTGGGCGACGACGAGGTCATGACCCTCGAATTCGACCGGCTCTCACCGGCGTTCGGCCGTGTCGTCGTCGGCATAGCCATCCAGCAGCGCGACGACCGGATCACCTTCGGCGACGTCGCGGGCCCCCGCGTGCGCATCGTCGAGGGCTACGCCGACCTCGCGACGTCCGACTTCTCCGAGGTCGCCGGCTCCACCGCCGCGGCCCTGGGCGAGTTCGTCCGGGCCGGCTCGGGCGAGTGGCACTTCCACCCGGCCGTGCGCGGCTTCGACACCGATCCCGGATCCTTCGCCAGGGAGATGGGCGCCTCCTGAGGTCCTCCCGCCCCGCACGCACGCGAAGGCCCGCCGAACCGGCGGGCCTTCGCGCATTCTGACCGATCGTCAGACGACACCCTGCGCGGTCATCGCCTCGGCCACCCGCAGGAAGCCCTCGATGTTCGCGCCCAGGACGTAGTCGTCCGCGCTGCCGCCGTACGTCTCGGCGGTGGCACGGCACTCGGCGTGCACGGACTGCATGACGGAGGCGAGCCGGGCCTCGGTCTGCGCGAAGGTCCACACGTCACGGGAGGCGTTCTGCTGCATCTCCAGCGCGGAGGTCGCCACGCCGCCCGCGTTGGCGGCCTTGCCGGGGCCGAAGAGCACCCCGGCCTCACGGAAGGTCTCGATCGCCTCGGGCGTGCAGGGCATGTTCGCGCCCTCGGCGACCGCCACGACCCCGTTCTTGACCAGCGCGCCGGCGTCCTGCCCGGCCAGCTCGTTCTGCGTCGCGCAGGGCAGCGCCACGTCGCAGGGCACCTCGAAGACCGAACCACGCTCGGAGTAGCGCGCCTTGGGCTTCGCCTCCGCGTACGAGGAGAGCCGGCCGCGGCGCACCTCCTTGACCCCCTTCAGCAACTCCAGGTCGATGCCGTCCTCGTCGACGACGTAGCCCGAGGAGTCCGAGCAGGCCACCACCGTGCCGCCGAGGGCACGCACCTTCTCGATCGCGTACACCGCGACGTTGCCGGAACCGGAGACGACCACCTTGCGGCCCTCGAAGCCCTCGCCGCGGGTCGCCAGCATCTCCTTGGCGAAGAACACCGCGCCGTAGCCGGTGGCCTCGGTGCGCGCCTGCGAGCCGCCCCAGCCGATGCCCTTGCCGGTCAGGACGCCGGCCTCGAAGCGGTTGGTGATCCGCTTGTACTGGCCGAAGAGGTAGCCGATCTCCCGGCCGCCGACGCCGATGTCCCCGGCCGGGACATCGGTGTGCTCGCCCAAGTGCCGGTAGAGCTCGGTCATGAACGACTGGCAGAAGCGCATGATCTCGCCCTCGGAGCGGCCCTTGGGGTCGAAGTCCGAGCCGCCCTTGCCGCCGCCGATCGCCAGGCCCGTGAGCGCGTTCTTGAAGATCTGCTCGAAGCCGAGGAACTTCACGATGCCAAGGTTCACGCTGGGGTGGAAGCGCAGGCCCCCCTTGTACGGACCGAGCGCGCTGCTGAACTCCACCCGGAAGCCCCGGTTGACCTGAGGCCGGCCCTGGTCGTCCACCCACGGCACCCGGAAGATCACCTGCCGTTCCGGCTCGCAGACCCGCTCCGCGATCCGTGCCTCCAGGTACTCCGGGTGCGCGTGCAACGCCGGCGCCAGCGAGTGCAGCACCTCCCCCACCGCCTGATGGAACTCGGGCTCGCCGGCATTGCGCCGGCAGACCTCCGCGTAGACGGCCTCGATGTGTGCACTGACGTTCATGCGCGCCTTCTCTCGTCTGGAATCCCGGACGCGCCCGCTCGTACGGCGCGCGCCCGGCCGTTGCCGTGTCAACGAGTACGGACGCAGGAAGGCGATGTGTCAGCGGAGGGACAGCGCGTACGGCGCGACGCTCCCGGGTGTCAGAGCGTGACGAGACGCACGGCCGCCAGCAGGGTGAGCGCGACCGTGACGCGTTCGAAGACCTTCGGGCTGATGCGGCTGATCGTCGCCCGGCCGGCGGCGGCCCCGGCGAGGACGGCCGGAGCGGTGAGCGCACCGAAGGCCAGCGTCGCGGGCGTGATCAGGCCGAGGCCGACGCTGAACGGCACCTTGAAGGCGTTGAGCAGCAGGAAGAACCAGGCGCTGGTGCCGAGGAACCCCAGCATCGGCAACCCGACGGCCAGGAAGTACAGCGCCATGATCGGTCCCGCCGCGTTCGCCGTCATCGTGGCGAACCCGGCCAGCACCCCGGCCCCCGCCGCCACGGCCCGGTGGTGCACCAGCGCGTCGTCCGGGCCGCGGCGCCGGCTCCACCAGTGCACGGCGAGCATCAGCAGGAGCAGCGCCCCGATCAGCTCCCGCATCCGCGCGTCGTCCACCTGGCGCACCACCGCCGCGCCCAGCAGCACCCCCACGACCACCCACGGGAACAGCCGCGCCAACCGGCCCCAGTCGGCGTGCCGCCGGTAGGACGCCACCGCCACCACGTCGCCTACCAGCAGCAACGGCAGCAGCACCCCGGTCGACAGCTTCGCCGGCAGTACGAGTGCGAAGAGCGCCACCCCCACCGTCCCCGCCCCGGACACCCCGGTCTTGGAGTACCCGACGAGGAACAGCGCGAGCAGCGCCACCGCCCACTGGGCGGCATCCAGCGACGGCATCAGCGCCACCGGCGAGAGATCCGGGTCATCCCGTCTTCTTATCCGCTCGTCCCACCGCCCCCGCGGGCGGGGTCCCCGGCGCGGCAGCACCGGGGACCGTGGGGACCGTGCGGACGGCCGCTACTGCGGGAAGCCCGCGGTCACGGGGATCTCCTTGGCGGAGGCGGTGGTGATGCCGCTGGGACCGGCGAGGAGCAGCACGCCGGAGGGCGTGTACGTGCTGCCGGAGACCAGGAGGTCGGCGTCGCCGTCCCGGTCGAAGTCGCGCAGGCGGACGAGCTGGCCGAACGCCGAGTACGCCGTGGCGGTGCCCGGGACACCCGCGGTCCGGCGGCTGAACCACTGCGAGTGGGCGCCCGTCAGGCCCTTCTTGCCACCCCGCAGGATGTGCACGCCGCCCGCCCCCTTGGCGGTGCCGATCTTCTCGCCCGGCGTACCGACCGCGAGGTCCGGGTAGCCGTCGCGGTTGGTGTCGCCCGCGGAGAGCGCGGCACCGAACCAGTCGCCGCTGCCGGCGCCGGTGGCGATGTCGGCGGGGGACTGGGTGAGGCGGTAGCTGGTGGTGGGGCCGCTGGAGCCGCCGCGCAGCACGACGACGGCCCCGGCGTTCTTGTTGTAGGGCTTGTCCCCGACCGCGAGGTCGCCGTAGCCGTTCTTGTCGAAGTCCGCGATCACGCCCGAGGGGGAGTAGTCGGCCGAAGAGGCGTTGTACGTCGTGAACTTGCCCGCCTTGACGGTGGAGCCGCCGCGCAGGAACCAGGCGACCGAGGTCATCTTGTCGTTCTTGTAGCCCTGGCCGAGGACATACAGGTCGGTGGCCGCGTCCTTGGTCACCTTCCCCGCGACGAGCTCGGCCGGCTCCAGCGTGTTGTCCGCGCCCGGGCTCGGCTCGTGCCGGGTGACCTTGCCGGTCGTGCCGGACTTGGCGAAGCCGCCCCGGTAGATGTACACGGCCGTGACGTCCGTGACGGCCAGATCCGTCTTGCCGTCGCCGTCGAAATCGCCGGTGGCGAGCGCGCCACCGAAGCCGTGGTCGGCGTGGGGCGAGGTGGCCAGGGTGCGGGTGGCGGAGGACGAGAGCCCGGCCTTCGAGCCCCACACGATGGTGACCGCGCCCTGGCCCTTGCGGCTGCCCACCTTCTCGGAGGAGTCGCCGACCGCGAGATCGGCGTACCCGTCGCGGTTGAAGTCGGCGGCCGCGAGGGACGCGCCGAACATGTCGGCGTAGCCCCCGGCGTCCCCCGCCGTCCCGGGAATGCCGGGGCTGTTCTGGTTGAAGGTCTTGACCTTGGTGCCGGGGCCCTTGGCGGTCCCGTACCTCACGGTGACCGAATTGCCGTCCCAGGCCGCGTAGTCGCGGTAGCCGTCACCGTTGAAGTCGTCGGCGTACTTGGCGGGCGCGACGGCGGTCGCGGCGCCCGCCGAGATGGCGAGCAGCCCGCCGGTCAGGACGACGGCTGTGGCCGTCGCGGCAACCAGGCGGAGGTTCTTGCGCGTGGGAATGCGAGCTCCTGCTGCGTGCGGCGCCTTTCGGCGGCCCGCGATCGTAGACAGTCAACGGAGGCGAAAGGTCGTACGGGCCGACCTGAGATCAGATCTGGCCGAGGTCCACTTCTACCGGGATGGGCACCGACGCCTTGACGACACCGGCGAACACGTCGCCATCCCGATAGGCCCCGCTCGCGGGGTCGAGTACATACGTGTACACCAGCGGGATGCCGGTCACGGCCTGCTCGACCCGCCAGTAGAAGGCGATGCCGGACTTGGCGTACTGGTCCGTCTTCACCAGCCGATCGGTGGTCTCCGACCCCGGTGAGACAACTTCCACGACCAGCAGTACGTGCTCGGGACGCGTGGGCGTGATGTCGATCGTGTCCGCGCGATACACAACGACGTCCGGACGGCGGTTGGTGAGTGGGACATCCTGAAGCCGGACGTCGAAGTCGGTATCGGCGTTCCACTCCGGCCCCGCCGCGGCCTCCAGGGCATTCGCCAGGATCCGAGCCAGTCGGTTGTGGCGCTTGGACGCACTGGGACTCACGACGACCATCCCGTCCACGATCTCGATTCCCGAACACTGCTCATCGGGCCAGGAGTCGTACTGCTCCGCCGTGATCTGCTCATGCATCCAAGCAGGAGGTGCGGTCTCGGCAGTCATGACGCACCTCCGAGAAACTTCATGGGCGGGTCCGATCCCGCTGAGGTCAGCGTACTGTCTCCGCCCGTCCCGCACGCCAAACGTCAAGAGGGCCGCCACACGCGCGTCAGGCTGCGGGGGGAAACAGGTGAAGGGCCCAGATCACCGAGGTGATCTGGGCCCTTCGCAGTGGAGCCGCCTTCGGGATTCGAACCCGAGACCTACGCATTACGAGTGCGTTGCTCTGGCCAACTGAGCTAAGGCGGCAGGCTGCCGAGACAGCTTCGCATCGGCAGCGGGCACAAGTCTACACAGTTCTTGGGGAGGCCCTGACCAGGGTCGGGGCCTCCCGAGTGCCCAGGTCAGCAGGTCTTGCCGACGGCGGGCGGGGTGCCCTTGAGGAGGTAGGTGTTGACCGCCTTGTCGATGCAGTCGTTGCCGCGGGCGTAGGCGGTGTGGCCGTCGCCCTTGTAGGTGAGCAGGACGCCGGAGTCGAGCTGCTCGGCGAGGCCCTTGGCCCAGCCGTAGGGCGTGGCCGGGTCGCGGGTGGTGCCGACCACGACGATGGGGGCGGCGCCGCGGGCCTCGATGCGCTGGGGGTGGCCGATGGGGCGGACGGGCCAGTAGGCGCAGACGAGGCTGGACCAGGCGAGGTTGTCGCCGAAGAGCGGGGAGGCCTCGCGGAAGCTGGAGACCGCGCGTTCGGCGGCGTCCGGGCCGGTCAGGGCCGGCGGGGCGTCGGTGCAGTTCACCGCGGCGTTGGCGTACATGAGGTTGGAGTAGTGACCCTTGTCGTCGCGCTCGTAGTACGAGTCGGACAGGCGGAGCAGGACGTTGCCGTCACCCTTGGCGGCCTTGGTGAGGCCGGTGCGCAGGGTGGGCCACAGGCTCTCGTCGTACATCGCGGAGATCACGCCGGTGGTGCCCAGGGCCTCGGTCAGCTTGCGGCTGGTGCCGGTGGGCAGCGGCTTGGCGTCCAGCGAGCGGAAGAGCGCTTCCAGGCGGTGGGCGGCGTCGGCGGTGCTCTTGGTGCCGAGGGGGCAGTCGCGGCGGCCGATGCAGTCCTTGGCGAAGGCGTCGAAGGCGACCTCGAACCCGCCGGCCTGGGCGCGGCTGCTGTCCAGCGCGGAGACGGACGGGTCGACGGCACCGTCCAGGACGAGCCGGCCGGCGCGCTGGGGGAACAGGCCCGCGTAGGTGGCGCCGAGGAACGTGCCGTACGACTTGCCGATGTAGTTCAGCTTCTGGTCGCCGAGCAGCGAGCGGAAGATGTCCATGTCGCGGGCGGCATCGACGGTGGTGACGTGGTCCAGCAGCTTGCCGGAGTGCTGCTCGCACCCCTGGGCGAAGGTCTTGTCCGCGGCGACGAGCTTGTCGACCTCGGCCTGGTCGTCCGGGGTGACGTCGGTGGCCGAGTAGGCGTCCATCTGCTTGTCGGGGAGGCACTCGATCGGCTCGCTGCGGGCGACGCCCCGCGGGTCCATGGCGGCCATGTCGTATCGCGAGGTGACGGCCGAGGGGTACCCGAAGGCGGCGTACTGGAGGTAGTCGATGGCCGAGCCGCCGGGGCCGCCCGGGTTGACCAGCAGGGAGCCGAGGCGAGTGCCGGGACCCGAGGCCTTCTTGCGGGCGACGGCCAGAGTGAGGTCCGTGCCCCCCGAGGGGTGTTCGTAGTCGAGCGGCGCCTTCATCGTGCCGCACTGCATGCCGGGCATGTCCTTGCACGCCTGCCAGTTGATCTTCTGCTCGTAGTACGGCAGTAGATCCTGCGGGATGTCCGGGGGCAGGGCGCTGAGCGACTCCTTGGCGGCCGTGGCCGCGGCGGAATGGCTCGTCCCCCCGGTCGTGCAGGCGGACAACATAAGCCCGGCGACCGCGAGGACGGTGCCGGAGATACGGAGCAGGCGCGGGGTTTCCATCAGAGCCTCGGTTCCTCGTGGTGGTATTTGCGAGCGTATCCGCACGGCCGCGGGCGAACCGTTATCCACAGCCCTCATTCGGGTGATTCCGCGACAGGCTCCGGAGACCGTCAGGGCCGTCCGGGCCCGTCCAGCTTCTCGGTGACGTATCCCGCGACCAGCGCGAAGAGCCTGCGCCGGGGGGTGATGTTGTCCAGCACCCGCACCTCGGCGGGCGCCCCGCGCATCCGGGCCCGCAGGGCGAGGGCGGAGCTGCGGGCGCTCTCCTCGCCGGAGGGCACGGCGAGGAGCAACTGCGGGCGCGCGGCCGGGGCCGGGGCGGCCCGGTCCGGGTACGCGTCACCGTCGTACGGCCGCGAGCGCGAGCGGGCGGGGCCGCCTTCCGGATCCTGCGGGCCGTCCGGTTCGTAGGCGCCGGAGACCCCGATCGCGGCCGCGTACCGGGAAGGCCGTTCCAACTGCCCGCGCACCACGCACGACGCGTCCTGGCCCACGCCCAGCACCGCGCGGGCGGTCCGGCCCGGCAGGACGCGGTAGAGCCGGCCCACCGCGTCCGGCAGCTCCACCGCCCCGCCGCCGCAGCGGGCGGGCAGCACGACGACGACGGGGTCGGCCAGGCCGCGCAGCGACTGCGCGGCGAAGCCCGCGAACAGGTCCGGGTCGGCGGGGTCGAGGTGGGCGACGACCAAGGGGAAGTACAGCCCCGCGGAGTTCGGGTACTCGTACTGCGGCGGCAGCCAGACGCGCGTTCCGTCCTCCAGCTCCTCCAAAGTCCCGCCGGCGGGATGCCCCAGGGTGCGCGGCGGGGCGTCGTCCTCCTCCGGCTCCGGGGGCTGTCCGGGCCGGACGTCCGCGGGCGCCGGCGGCGCGGGGGCCGCCGCGACGACCACGTCCCGCGCCCCGTCCGGCCCCACGAAGCCCGCGAGCGGCGGGAAGGCCGCCGTGAGGAACGCGGCACCGACGGCCAGGACCGCCCCGCCCGCCCGCAGCGCCGCGCCGCCGTAGGCCACCGGCAGCTCGTAGACGCGGCCCGCGCGCTGCTCCCACCAGTGCCGCAGCGCCGAACGGGCGAGCGACAGCGCGGCGGCCGCGGCCGTCACCGGCAACGCGTACAGAAGGACGACCTCGGCCACCATGGGCACGTACGGCACACCACCTTGCGCAGGTCCCCCACAGCCCTCCGGGCACGGGCGGGCAACCCACGCCGGAGGCAGGGGCGCGCCCCCGCTCGCTTCGCTCACCCCCGCGGGGACAGGGAGCGGGGGCACCGGACGCCAGCCTGGGGCAAGGGCCCGCGCGGCACCGGGCGACGACGCGGCGGAACCCGAACGATCACCCGTCCGCCGCACAAATGAGCAGGTCGGCGGTGCTTCGGAGGGGCAGGCGCCGCGCTCAGCCGGCTCGCAGCGCCAGCGTCATCGCCTCGACCGCCAGCAGCGGTGCCACGTTGCGGTCGAGCGCTTCGCGGCAGGCGAGGACGGCCTCGATGCGGCGCAGCGAGTTCTCCGGGCGGGAGCCGGACGCGATGCGCTCCACGGCGTCCCGCGCCTCGACGTTCGCGATGGCGACGGACGTGCCGACCTGCACCGCCAGCACGTCCCGGTAGAAGCCCGCCAGATCGGTGAGGGCGAGGTCGAGGGTGTCGCGCTGGGTCCGGGTGGAGCGGCGCTTCTGGCGGTCGGCGAGGTCCTTCATCACGCCCGCCGTGCCGCGCGGCATTCGGCTGCCCGCTCCCCCGGAGGCACCGAGCGCGGCGCGCAGCTCCTCGGTCTCCTTGCCGTCCAGCTCCTCCGACAGTTGCTTGGCGTCCTCCGTCGCCGCGTCCACGAGCTCCTGCGCGGCCTTCAGGCAGCCGCCGACGTCGTCCACGCGCAGCGGCAGCTTCAGCACGGCCGCCCGCCGCGCCCGGGCCTGCTCGTCGGTGGCCAGCCGGCGCGCCCGGTCCATCTGGCCCTGGGTGGCGCGGGCGACGGCCTCGGCGACCTGCGGGTCGATGCCGTCACGGCGCACGAGCGCGTCGGCCACCGCCTGGACGGGCGGGGTGCGCAGCACCAGGTGACGGCAACGGGAGCGGATCGTCGGCAACACGTCCTCGATGGAGGGCGCGCACAGCAGCCACACCGTGCGCGGCGCGGGCTCCTCGACGGCCTTCAGCAGCACATTGCCGGCGCCCTCGGTGAGGCGGTCGGCGTCCTCCAGGACGATGACCTGCCAGCGGCCGGACGCCGGGGACAGGATGGAGCGGCGGACGAGGTCACGGGTGTCCTTGACGCCGATGGAGAGCAGGTCGGTGCGCACCACCTCGACGTCGGCATGGGTGCCGACCAGCGCGGTGTGGCATCCGTCGCAGAAGCCGCAGCCCGGCGCGCCGCCCAGGGCCCGGTCCGGGCTCACGCACTGCAGGGCGGCGGCGAAGGCGCGTGCCGCCGTGTCGCGGCCGGCGCCGGGCGGGCCGGTGAACAGCCAGGCGTGGGTCATCTTCGAGGCGGAGGGCAGTGCGGTGCCCGCGGCGGCGGCCGTGACGAAGGCGTCCGCGTCACGCGCGGCGGCGGCAAGCTGCTCCGTCACCCGGTCCTGGCCGACCACGTCGTCCCATACCGCCATCGTGCCCGTCCGTCCTGTGGTGCTCCTCGGTGTCCTACGGCTCCACCATTGTCGGGCACGCCACCGACAGCCCTGTCTCCGGCGGTCTCAGCCCGCCGCCCTGCGGTGCCGGCTGACCCGGCGTGCCGGGCGCCGCCTGCGCAGCAGCACTCCCGCGGCCCCGGCCCCGCACAGCGCGGCCACCGCCAGCGCCGCCCCGACCGTGCCCGCGGTCCCCGACGACGCCCCCAAGGTGCCCGAGGCCGCCGACAGCGGCCCCTGGCCCGGCACCACCGCAGCCGTCGACGCGGCGGGCACCGGGGTGTACGAGGGCAGCGGCGAGGCCGGCGCCGCCTGCGCCGGGGCCGGGGTCACCGCCCCGCATGCCACCGTGAAGCGCTTCGGCTTCGCGCCCTCCCCCACCCATGTCATCCGGTAGCCGCCGTTGGCCAGCACAATGCGGGCCGAACTGCCCGTCCCCTCGTCACCCGTCACAAAGGTGCCGTTCATCGCGGCCGCGCCCTTGGCGCGGTCGACGGCCCAATTGACCGCCTGCCCCGGCTCGAAGCCCTCGCCGCGTATGTGGAAGGTGCACACCGTGGCCTTGTCGCCCCGGGACCTGCCGAGCGCCTCGTCGTAGACCGCGACCGTGCCCTTCCCGTCACCGGTCTCCTTGGTGGCGTACGCGACCGGGCCAAGCGCCACGAGGGCCGCGAGCCCGGCGAGGACGACCGCCGTGACGGAAGGGATGCGCATGAGGAGAGTTTCCCGGATTCCCCCCGCGACGCCAAAGCGGGGTGTCCGAGGCGGGCGGAAGCGGCCACTTCACGTGGTGACGGACCGTCACCTCTTATACCCGGCAGGGGCGGTACACCTCGGCGGCCAGGGCGGCCTCAGAGCGAGAGCCGCTGCACACCGCCCGGGACGGCGCGTTGCGCGGGGGCGTCGGTGCCCGTCCAGCAGGAGCCCCGGCGGGCGAGGAGGCGCCGCAACCAGACCTCGGTGGCGACGAGTTCGGCGAGGCCGTCGGTGGGGACGGGTTCTCCGCCGGCGGCCGCGCGCAGGGCGGCGCGGACGACGCCTGCCTCGATGATGCCGGCGTCGGCCAGCAGGGGGGCGTCGAAGAGGTCGAGGAGGTCGTCGACGGCGGTACGGAGGCCGGTGCGGGCGGCGACGGCCGCGGAGAGCTGGGAGTTGGCACCCCAGCCCGCCGGGAGGTCGCGGATGCCCGCGCCCTCCAGGACCGAGCGCAGGACGGCGGCGCGGGCGCCGGGCTGGATGCGCAGGGTCTCGGGGAGGGCGCGGCAGGCGCGGACGACCTGGTTGTCGAGAAAGGGGGCGTGGATCCGCTGGCTGCGCACCTCAGCGGCCTGCTCGAAGACGCGGTGGTCGGCGGCGTGCCGGGCGAGTGCGGCCTGTGCGCGCCGCTCGCCCGGACGTTCCACGGCGGTACGGGGGCGGGCCGCCGCCTCCTGGAGGCGAACCGATACTTCAGCCAGTGCCTCGCCGGTGAGCCAGCGCGCCGCCGGACCCGGACGACACCAGGCGAGCGCCGCCAGGGAGGCCTGGAGGGGGCCGGCGTGCTCGTCGAAGCGGCGCGCCATCAGCTGCGCCGCCGCGTTCTGCACACCCTGTTGATAACTCGTGCGGGCCAGCCGCCGCGCCGCGCGGTAGACCGTGAACGGCACGAACACCGAACGGCCTCCGGGCCCGTCGGCGCGGGCGAGGGCCGTGACGGGTCTCAGCAGGCTGCGGCGGCGCCGGTCCAGCAGCAGGTCGGCGAGGCGCGCCGGGTGGGCGTCCAGCACCTGGCGGGCGCCGTGCCCGACGAGGTGGTCGGCGCCGCCCGCCGCCAGCCGCAGCCGGTGGCGTCCGGCGGCCACCAGAGAGGGTCCGGGCTCGTCGGTCAGCGGGACCGCGTCGAGATCGGCATAGGGCAGCGCCCGCGCGCCGCCGGGCACGACCACGTGGTGCAGGCGCGGGTCCGCGGCCATGGCGCGGGCCCGCTCCAGTTCGGCCTCGCGGGCCGGACCCCCGCCCGCGACAAGGTCGTTGAAGGTCACCGCGAGCAGCCGCTGGCCGGCCGCCGCACCATGCCCGAGCGGCGTGCCGGGCATACCGGGAAGCCCCGCCGCCAGCAGGGCGAGCGTGGAGGAGGCGCTGCCGCCGGACAGGTCGGCGCCCACACCGGGCGCCGGCTCCTCACCGGCCTCCGGTACGAAGCGGGGCTGGGCCAGCCGGGCGCGCACCGCGTCCACCAGGGCGTCCCGTACGCCGGCGATCGCGCGCTCGGGCGGCACATGGGCGGCGGGCGTGCCGGCCACCGCCAGCGAGGCGGTCGGCTCGTAGCCGCTCACCTCGGGCACCGACTCCCGCAGGATCAGGGCGTGCCCCGGCGGCACCCGGCGCACGCCCGCGTACGGCGTGCCGTCGCCCAGCGCCTCGGGGGAGTCCGGGCAGGCGAGCAGGGCCGCCAGGTACGTGACGTCGAGCGCGGCCTCGGTCAGGTCGGCCAGCGGCAGTGCGGCCGTCGCGTACGCGGTGCCGCGCGCCCACCGGGTGTGGAACACCGGCCGGGCGCCCGCGAGATCGCCGAGCACGGTGATCCGGCGCCCTATCTGCAGGACGCAGGTGTAGCTGCCGGCCCAGGAGGTCAGATGGCGCAGCGCCCCGCCGCGCGCCGCGAAGAGCCCGACCCGCAGGGCGGCGTCGGAGGCGGCGCAACGGCCCAGCACCGCAAGCCTGGCGACGGAGCCGTTCTCGGCGTGCACCAGGCGCACCTCGTCGGCACGCCAGTCGCCCACGGCCCACAGCGGATCGGGGTCACTCCACAGGAGTTGGGCGCCCACCGGCAGCAGCGAGCTGCCGCGCGTCCCGGGGATCTGTCCCACTGCGGCGTTGCTCCAGCCCACCAGCCACCGCATCGCCCGCCTCCACAGGTTGTGGACCAGGGGGGCCTCTTCGTGGACAACTGGCCCCCGCGGCAGGCCGAACTGCCGCTCCGTCCGGGGAACATGCTGCCACGGAGCGGCGCGAAAGGAGGCGCATGAGGGCATGGTCGAGCGCCGGACCGCATGCCACGCACGGTCCGGCGGAGGGCCGTTTCGGCCCAACTCCCCGCCGATCGAAGCTACTTCGCGCACGTCAACGGATTTGAAACGTCGTTTTCAGGCCAATGTCCCACCGGCCCGCATTCGTCCGTTGTGCGCCATGTGGGCGGCGCGGTCCGGGAGGCGTGGCACGCCCCCCGGACCGGTCCGCCACCCGCGGGGATTGTGGTGGCGGAGCCCCCTGGCCCGCTGCTACCCCCCATAGCCGCAAATGAGAGCCGCGGGCCGACCCACGGCACCATGCAACCGCCACCGTACGAATCGGCACAGAGCGCGCGGATGGGCGCACGGCCGCATACGCCGGTAGCACGCGCCACCAGCAGGAGTCGCGAGGCCGCATTCAGGGCAGGAATCTCGCCATCCGGGACAACAGCTCTTAACGGTCGGGATGCGGAGAACTACCCTGGGTTCACCCGAGAAGCGAAGGTCCCGGCGGCTCGGGGTCCGGCGCATGCCCTCGGGCGGCGGTGGCCCCCGGCTCGTCTCCACATCAGATGCCGGGGCGGCCGTTGTGGTGCGTCGAGAGGGTGTGACAGGCGTGGCAGGCGTACACGGCCCTCGCGCTTACGGCGAGAGGCGGTAGTGGTCATGACCAAAGAACTCCGAGGGCCCAACGAGAAACTCGGCACCCTTCTCGCCCTGGCCGGCATCAGCAACGCGGGACTCGCCCGCAGGGTCAACGACTTGGGCGCCCAGCGCGGCCTGACCCTGCGGTACGACAAGACCTCGGTCGCCCGCTGGGTGACCAAGGGCATGGTGCCGCAGGGCGCCGCCCCGCACCTCATCGCGGCCGCCATCGGCAGCAAGCTCGGCCGCCCCGTGCCGCTGCACGAGATCGGCCTGGCCGACGCCGACCCCGCGCCCGAGGTGGGCCTCGCCTTCCCGCGCGACATCGGGGAGGCGGTGAAGTCCGCGACCGACCTGTGGAAGCTCGACCCCGGCCGGCGCGGTCCGGGGGGCGGCGGCATCTGGCAGAGCCTTGCCGGTTCGTTCGCGGTCAGCGCCTACGTCACACCCGCCTCCCGCTGGCTGATAACCCCGGCCGACGCGCGCGTCGCCCGCGAGGACCCCGCCCCGGGCACCCACCACGTCGGCCACTCCGACGTCGGCAAGCTCCGCGAGGCCGCGGAGGACGCGCGCCGCTGGGACTCCAAGTACGGCGGCGGCGACTGGCGTTCGGGCATGGTCTCGGAGTGCCTGCGGGTCGAGGCGGCGCCGCTGCTGCTCGGCTCGTACTCCGACGACGTCGGCCGGTCGCTGTTCGGCGCCACCGCCGAACTCACCCGGCTGGCCGGGTGGATGGCCTTCGACACCGGGCAGCAGGAGGCCGCCCAGCGGTATTACATCCAGGCGCTGCGGCTCGCCCGCGCCGCGGCCGACGTCCCCCTCGGGGGCTACGTCCTGGCGTCCATGTCCTTGCAGGCCACCTACCGCGGCTTCGCCGACGAGGGCGTCGACCTCGCGCAGGCGGCCCTGGAGCGCAACCGCGGTCTGGCCACGGCGCGCACGATGTCGTTCTTCCACCTGGTCGAGGCCCGCGCCCACGCCAAGGCCGGGGAGAGCCACGCCTGCGCGGGCGCGCTGGCCTCCGCCGAGTCCTGGCTCGACCGCGCCCGCGACGGCGACGCGGACCCGGCCTGGCTCGGCTTCTACTCCTACGACCGGCTCGCCGCGGACGCCGCCGAGTGCTATCGCGACCTCAAGGTGCCCGGCCAGGTACGGCGGTTCACGGAGACGGCACTCGCCCAGCCCACGGAGGAGTTCGTGCGCTCGCACGGGCTGCGGCTGGTCGTCTCGGCCGTCGCCGAGCTGGAGTCGGGCAACCTGGACGCGGCCTGCGCGGCCGGCGTCAAGGCGGTCGAGGTCGCCGGGCGGATCTCCTCGGCCCGCACCACGGAGTACGTACGGGACCTGCTGCACCGGCTCGAGCCGTACGGGAACGAGCCGCGGGTGGCGGAGCTGCGCGAGCGGGCGCGTCCGCTGCTGGCTGCGCCGGCGTAGCGGTTCTTCACGGGCCCCGGCGCGCGTTCCTCCGCGGGCCGGGGTGGCCGTTCCCCTACGGCGGGGACCGCCCCCTCCACCCCCGGGAAACCCTCTCCCCATCTGTCGTGGCAATGACATACGCTGCCCTGCGGCCGCGCCCTTCACAGCGTCCCCACACGGACGGCGTGCAGGCGTCGCGCGGCCCGGTTCGGCACCCGGTGCGTCCACCGGGCTCTCAGTGGGGGTACACATCACCGTGCGCATGCGCACCGCGTCGACCGCGCTCGCGGTCCTGTTCAGCTCGGCGGCCCTGGTCGCCGGCACCGTGAGTCCCGCCGCGGCGGACTCCGGCAAGGCCCTGTCCATAGCCTCGTACGGCGACATCGCCGTGGACGGCGTCCACAAGCGGGTCTACATCAGCGACCCGGACGGCGACAAGGTCGTCGTCACCGACTACACGGGCAAGGTCGTGGCGACCGTGCCCGATCTGCCCGGGGTGCGAGACCTGGTGATCACGCCCGACTCGAGCACCGTGTACGCGGCCGTCCCGGGCGCGGACGCGGTCGTGGCCATCGAGACGTCCACCGCCACCACGGTGGCTCAGTACCCGACCGGGGAGAACACCGACCCGCAGACGCTGGCGCTCGCCGGCGGCCGGGTCTGGTTCATGTACGGGCAGCAGCCGTCCCACCACCTGGGATCGTTCGACCCCGCGGCGGCCGCCCCGGAGATCGCTCCCGATCAGCTCCCGGGCGTGGGCTTCTACGACGCCCCCGAGCTGGAGTCGGCCGGGAACACCCTGGTGATCGGCGTCCACGGAACGTGGTCGGGCCTCGCCGTGTACGACGTGTCCTCCGGCGCCCCCGTGCTGCGCAAGCAGGGCATGCCGTCCGAGGCCGCCAACTACATGAGCGACTTCGCACTCAGCGCCGACGGCAGGAAGATCGTCGCCGCCTCCGGCGAAATGCCCTATGCGGCAACCGCGATCAACACCGACGACCTCAGCCGCACCGGTGCCTACCCGGTCGAGGCGGACAACCCGAACTCCGCCGCGATCGCGGCGGACGGCACGATCGCCCTGTCCACGTTCAGTTGGTACGACAAGGACATCTACATCTTCAAACCCGGTGCGAAGACGCCCTACCGCACCTACACGTACGACCTGGACACAGCCGGCGGCGACACCATCGCCGGCCAGGGACTCGCCTGGGCCCCGGACGGAAGCAAGCTGTTCGCCATCGCGTACGGCAACGGCGGCACCTATCTGCGGGTCCTGGACAACGCGACCCGCTACCCGGTCAAGGCGACCGTCTCGGCTCCGGCCAAGGCGACCCGGGCGAAGAAACTCAGCGTCACCGGCAAGCTGACCTCCGGCAAGTCCTTCCCGTCCGGTACGAAGGTCACGATCACCCGCACCGACATCGACTCGCCCAAGGGCAAGTCGCTCGGGACGAAGACGGTCAGCTCCTCCGGCGCGTTCTCCTTCACGGACACACCGCCGGCCGGCGGCAACGTCAGCTACACCGCGCAGTACGCCGGCGACGCCACGCACGCACCGGCATCGGGCAAGGACACGGTCGCCGTGTCGCGGGCCGCCACCTCCCTGAGCCTCGACCACAACGGCGCGCTGTACTCGTACGGCGCCGACGTCTCGTTCACCGCGCACCTGGGATCCACGTACAAGAACCGCACGGTGCAGATCTGGGCCGACCCGTTCGGCTCGGACAAACCGAAGAAGCTGATGCGGACGGGCAAGGTCAACTCCAAGGGCAACCTGTCCGTCACAGTGGACATGACCCGGGACACCACGGTCACGGCGGTCTTCGCCGGTGACGCCCGCTCGGCGTCCAAGACGGTCAAGGCCACGGCGTACGCCAAGGTGAAGGTGGCGACGACGATCGCCAAGCAGTACAAGACGGCGAAGATCGGCTCCACTTCGTACGCGTACTTCCACAAGAAGACCGACCCGGTCTTCACCACGACCATGACGTACTACAAGAACCGCTCGCAGCGGCTGAACCTGGAGGTCTACTACCAGGGCAAGTGGTACGACGGGGGATCGGAGTACTTCTCGCTCGGCGCCAACGGCAAGTCCGTCGTGACCCTGACCGGTACGCACGAGACCGGCCTCCGGATGCGCCTGCGCTCCTCGTACGTCAACGGCTCCTCGGGCGACACCGTGAACTCCACGACCTACGGGGCCTGGAAGTACTTCTACTTCACCAAGTAGCCCGAGCAGGCCGGGCAGACCGAGCAGGCAGGGCGACGCAGCAGCCGGCAGCCGGGGCAGCACGCCTCGGCACGGCTCGGCACGCTTCGCACGGAAGGGCCCCACGGGTGTGGGGCCCTTCCGCTCTGCCCCCTCCGCGGGACGACCGCGGCACACCGGCCCGCTCGGAGGTTTGGCGAAGCCCCCCGCGGGCCAAGCCTCAAGCGGGAGGTGACCGCGCGCATGGACACCGCGGACGTCGTCGTGATCGGCGCCGGCATCGTCGGCCTGTCCACCGCGTACGCGATCACCCGTGCCGCGCCCCGCACGACCGTGGTCGTCGTGGACAAGGAAGTGGGTCCCGCACGGCATCAGACCGGCCACAACAGCGGCGTGATCCACAGCGGCATCTACTACCGCCCCGGCTCGCTCAAGGCGCGCTACGCGACGCAGGGTGCCGCCGAGATGGTGAAGTTCTGCGCCCGGCACGACATCCCGCACGAGGTCACCGGCAAGCTCATCGTCGCCACCACGCGCGAGGAACTGCCCCGGCTGCATGCCCTGGTGCAGCGCGGCCGTACGAACGACATCCCGGTGCGGGAACTGGGCCCCGCCCAGATCGCCGAGCGTGAGCCGCACGTCGCGGGCCTGGCCGCGATCCACGTCGGCACCACCGGGGTGTGCGACTTCACCGAGGTCGCGGCGGCCATGGCCCGCCTGGCCACCGAGTCCGGCGAGGCGCGCACGGCGTACGGCACCGAGGTCCGGGCGATCCACCGCGACGGCGGCACCGTGATCGTCGAACCCGGCGACGGGCCCCCGATCCGGGCGAAAGCGCTGGTCAACTGCGCGGGCCTGCAGTCCGACCGGATCGCGCGGATGGCCGGCGACGACACCGCGGGAGTGCGGATCGTGCCCTTCCGCGGCGAGTACTACGAGCTGGCCCCGGCCCGCAGCGGGCTGGTGCGCGGCCTGGTCTACCCGGTGCCCGACCCCGCGTTCCCCTTCCTCGGCGTCCATCTGACCCGCGGCATCGACGGCACCGTGCACATCGGCCCCAACGCGGTGCCCGCCCCGGCCCGCGAGGGCTACCGGCGGCGCACGGTCAGCGCGCGCGACCTGCTGGAGACGGCCCTCTTCCCCGGCACCTGGCGGATCGCCCGCCGGCACTGGCGGTACGAGGCGGGCGAGCTGCGCCGGTCGCTGTCGAAGCGGGCGTTCACCGGCGAGGTGCGCCGGCTGCTGCCCGAGGTGACCGCCGCCGACCTGGTGCCGTCCGCCTCCGGTGTGCGGGCCCAGGCGGTGCTGCGCGACGGGGAACTCGTGGACGACTTCCTCTTCGCCGGCAGCGGCCCCTTCGTGCACGTGCTCAACGCCCCGTCGCCCGCCGCGACCGCGTCCCTGCCGATCGGCCGGGAGATCGCCCGGCGGGCGCTGGAGGCCGCGGGGCATACGTAAAATCGACGCATCATGTACAAGCCCCACACCCCCCATTTCCCGGGCGGCCCCGCCTCCCACCCGCATCCGGACGCGCACACCGAGCAGCGCATCCGCACCTTCCACCCCCGCCGCGGCCGGGTCACCCACGGGCAGCAGGCGGCGCTGGAACGGCACTGGGCGGACTGGGGCGTCGACATCGACGGCAGCCCGCTGGACCTCGGCGAACTCTTCGCCGACGCGGACCTCGCCCCGGACCGCCCGGTGGTGCTGGAGATCGGCTTCGGCATGGGCGACGCCACCGCGGCCATGGCCGCCGCCGATCCCGGGACCGGGATCCTCGCGGCGGACGTGCACACCCCCGGGCAGGGCAACCTCATCCGCCTCGCCGAACGGAACGGCCTGTCCAACATCCGGGTCGCCAACGGCGACGCCGTCATCCTGCTGCGCGACATGCTCGCCCCCGGCTCGCTGGCCGGGCTGCGCGTCTTCTTCCCCGACCCCTGGCCCAAGGCACGGCACCACAAACGCCGCATGATCCAGCCCGAGTTCGTGGCCCTCGCCGTCTCGCGGCTGCGGTCCGGCGCGACCGTGCACTGCGCGACCGACTGGGAGCCGTACGCCGAGCAGATGCTGGAGGTGCTCGCCGCCGACCCCCACCTCGTCAACGCCCACGGTGAGGGCTACGCGCGGCCGCGCCCGGAATCCCGGCCGATGACCAAGTTCGAGCGGCAGGGCATCGCCAAGGGCCACATCGTCAACGACCTGGTCTTCACCCGCCGGTAGCCCCTGTTGACGTGCGGCGGGGCAGCGGGCGATCGTTGTCGCTCACCAGTGACGTTGTGCGCAACACCGTCGCGCGCCGCAACCACTCCCCCGTAAGGTCGATGGGTGTCCTCGTACTCGCATTCGCCCGACCCGCCCCTGCCGGGCCCGGCGGCCCACCCGGACGTCCCCGAGTACCCGGAACGCCGGCAAGAACCGAGTTTCGCGCTGCCCGCGCCCGGCCAGTGGCACTACAAGCCGCGCCGCCACTTCTGGGAGAACCGGACGCTGCGCCTGGTGGTGCTCTTCTCGGTGCTCGCGCTGTGCGGAGTGATCATCCTGGCCCTGGTGCGGCGGCAGACCGGCACCGAGGGCCTCCTCGTCGGCCTCGCCCTCGCGATCCTGCCCGTGCCGCTGCTCGGCGGCGCCTTCCTGTGGCTGGACCGGGTCGAGCCGACCCCGATGCGGAACGCCGTCTTCGCCTTCGCCTGGGGCGCGTGCGCCGCCACGCTGGTCGCCATCCTCGCCAACGAGTACGCGACCGAACTGCTGGCCTCGACCTTCACCGCCAGCCCCGCGGAGAGCGACTCCTGGGGCGCCACCTTTGTCGCCCCCGTCGTGGAGGAGAGCGCCAAGGGCGCCGCCGTCCTGCTGCTCTTCCTCTTCCGCCGCCGTGACTTCACCGGCGTCGTCGACGGCGTCGTCATAGCCGGGCTCACCGCCACCGGCTTCGCCTTCACCGAGAACATCCTCTACCTCGGCTCGGGCTTCGCCGAGGACCAGGCGCTGGGCGGCGGGGGCGTCGGCCCCACCACCGCCGCGATGTTCGTGGTCCGGATCGTGATGACGCCCTTCGCCCACCCGCTCTTCACCTCGCTGACCGGCATAGGCTTCGGCATCGCCGCGACCTCCCGCCCGGGCCGGGCCCGCCGCTGGCTCGCCCCGATCGGCGGCTGGCTGCTCGCGATGACGCTGCACGGCACCTGGAACGGCTCCGCCTCGTTCGGCCCGCTGGGCTTCATCGCCGTGTACGCGACGCTGATGATCCCGCTGTTCGGCCTGCTGGTCTGGCTCGCGATCTGGTCCCGTTCCCACGAGCTCAAGACCATCCGCACCCAGCTCCCGCTGTACGCCATGGCCGGCTGGCTGACCCTGCCCGAGCCGATTGCCATCGGCTCCATGAAGGGCCGCTCGCTCGCCCGTGCCGCCGCCCGCTGCGTCCAGGGCGCGGCGGCCGCCCGTACCGTGCGCGAGTACGTCTCCTTCGCCACCTCGCTGGCCTTCCTGCGGGCCCGCGCCAACCGCGGCGCCACCGGTCCCGACTTCCACGCGCGGGAGCAGGAACTGCTGCACCACCTCTGGGAGCGCAAGGCCGTCGCCCAGCCGGCGCTCACCCACGCCGCCCACACCCTCCGCCCCCCGTTCCCGACCGTGTACGCCTGGGGGCAGCGCCCGCCGGTCCCGTACGGGGCGGCGCCTTACGGGGCTCCGCAATGGGGAGCCCCGCAGTGGGGATCTACGCAGTGGGGATCTACGCCCTATGGGGCTCCGCAATGGGGGGCCCCGCAGTGGGGCGCGGCGGCGTACGGGGCGACGGGGGGCTGGGGGCAGCAGACTCCTCAGCAGTCTCCGTTGTCTCCTCCCGGGGCGGCGCCGGAGGGTCAGCCCCAGGCGCAGGCCGAGGCCCAGGCCCAGGCCCAAGCCCAGGCCCCGTACTGGCAGCAGCCGTACCCGCCCGCCCGGCCCGGCCCCTACCCGTACTCACAGGGCGGCCGCCACCGCTGACTCCGGGCGCGCGCGCTGGCCCTTGCGACAAGTCACCCGTTCGATGAGCGCAGCCACCTTCGAGTTCGACGACCTGCACCTGACCGTGAAGAAGGGCGCTCAACCCTGCCCTTGAGGCGCGTGCCCTGACCCGTATGGGCGAGCGCGTACCGCCGTAGGGGTGATTGCGCCCGCACACCGAGCCACCGATCAGACTGTCCGACGGTTGACCGGGCGTGCAGACCTCTGACGCCCGCCCCTCCGGCCGCACCAGCTGGAAGCGGCTCGCCCTCGTCATGGTGCCGACACTCGCTGCCGCGGGGGCTCTCGTCGCGACGATGGCCACCGGCGCGCTGGCCACGTCCTTCGGGGTCTCCGGCAACTCCTTCCCGGTCGCCGGCGAGAGCTTCCAGATCGCCGCCACCCGGCTCGAAGGGGACGGCTTCGTCCAGTTCGGCGTCGTCGACCGGGGCCGCGACGGGCTCTACCCCGAAGCGCTGTCCGGCATCCGTTCCGCCACCCTCCACCATCTGTGCCAGTCCGTCGTCCAGAACGTCCCGCTGCTGGGCCCGGTCACCCTGCGGCTCACCTCGTCGCCCGCCCACGCCGACCGCCTCGTCGCCGACGCCCACGACCTGCGGGGCGACGTGGTCTTCCGAGACGTCAACATCGGCCAGGACGCGGGCACCGTGCAAGGCGTACCCGGTGTGCAGGGCACGCCCGGAACGTTCGCCGAGCAGGCCTCGGCGGTCACCATCGACGGCCTCCGCCAGACCACGCGCTCCATCAGCGCGGCCACGTTCAGACTGCCGGACCTGCACCTCACCGTGCGGCGCGGCGACCACTCCTGCTTCTGAGGGGGCCCGCCGCCTTGATCCCACCGAGGAAAGTCCGGTCCCGCTTCCGCTCCTGGCGCCGTTCCCGGCCCTTCTGGGCAGGCTTCTGGACCCTGCTGGCGGGCCTGGAGATCCTCTCCATCCCGCTCGCGCCGCTCTCCCTCATGATCCACGAGGGCATCGCGGGCGTCTCCGGCCTGCTCATGGGCGTCTTCCTGGTCGTCCTCGGCCTGACGATGTGGTTCGCGCCGCATCACCGCACGTTCGCGGGCATCGCCGCCCTGATCTTCTCCGTCGCCTCCCTGGTGCTGTCGAACTTCGGCGGCTTCCTGATCGGCTTCCTGTTGGGCGTGATGGGCGGCGCGATGGCCGTCAGCTGGGTGCCGTACGGCGACGGGAACGGCCGGTGGGGACGGGGGCGGCCGGTGCCGGACTGGGGTGGCGGGGGCGGCGCGGACGATGCGGACGGCACGGGCCCGGCGCATGATCCGGAGGCCCCGGGCGAGCCGGGGGCAACGGGGGAACCGGCGGGCGACGTGCCGGGGACACCCCCGGTCGAGCCGCCTCCCGTACCGCCTGCCGGGCCGCCCGCCGAGCCGCAGCCGGGGACCAGCCGCAGCGCGGGGGCCGGAACCGCCGCGGCCGTCGTCCCCCGTCCGCGCCCGCGCACGCGTCCGCGCACCGTCACGCGGTTGCGGGCCCTGAGCGTCATCCCGGTGGGCGGGGCACTGCTGGCCGGGGGACTGCAGCCGATGGCGCCGCCCCTTGCGCACGGCCACCACACCACCGACGGCCCGCCGTCCGGCGCGGAGGCGACCCGGCGGGCGCGCGAAGCGATCTGCGACGTCCTGGACGGGCTCTATCACGCAGGCCACCCCACCGTTCACGGCACCGGCACCGGCACGGCCAAGGAGGCGAGGGCGGGCCTGCCCCTCGGCGCCGGGCCGGCGGCACCGCTTCCGGTGCAGGGGAAGCCGGACGCCGGCCGCCCGGCGAAGGCCGCCCCGGTCGCCCCGGTGCCGTCGCAGCGCCGGGCGGTACCGGCGCCTTCCTCGTCCCCGGCCGCCTCCCCGTCCCCGTCGTCCGGTGGTGGCGGCCTGCTCGGGGCAGTGGCGGACCTGCTCGGCCTGCGGCGGGCGGCGCCGCCCGCGCCGCGCGCGGAGGAGGTCCCCCGGCGCGCGGCGCCGCAGCGCGGACGGGAGGCCCGCGGCGGCGGCCCGGGGAAGAGGAGGCCGCAGCCGCCGCACGTCCCGGCCGGCATCCTGTCCGGCGACAAGATCACTCCGGACAGCCTGCTGGACCTGATCGTGCCCCGGCTGCCCGCCGACCGCGGCATGGACGCGCCGTTGTCGCTGCTCCCACCACGCATCCGGATCGGTGGCGGCACGCCGGACTCCCCTTGGTGCCTGCCGCAGGTGTCGCTGGAACTGTCCCTCGGCGCCGGGCGCTACCGCCCGCCCGGCCTCGCCGCGGAGCAGCCGTTCCGGGTCCTGACCCCGCTGCTGGTGCTGACCGGGCTGACGTACCGCGGCATCACGGGCGTGCCCACGCGGCACGGACGCGAGCGGGTCCTGGTCTTCACCGCCTGGCGGGTCGACATCGCGAACCTGCGCCAGACCGCGGGCCTGCTCTCGCCGGCCTGCGCCCGCAGCCGCGCCGAGAACTGGACGCCGCCTTTCCACGGGCTGCCCGGCCTCGCCCTGCCGCTGCTGGACATCGGCCTGCCCGGCATCGGCCACGTCTCACCCGAGCTCGCGCCCTGGGCGTCGTGCCAGGGCGAACTGGAGACCGACGGCCGCCCCTGGGGCACCACGACGGCAACCGGCGGCCCGGTCGTCCTGCTGACCCGGGTGCTGAGCGGCAACCTCCTCGGCCTGCTGCCCGTCACCTTCACCCCGGACATGCCGCCCCCGCTGCCGCCCGGGCTGACGATCCCGATCCCGCTGTTCTTCACCCAGGTCGTGAACTACAACCAGCTCCTGCGGGCGAACCGGCTCACCATCCCGGGCCTGCACCAGTACGTGTCACTCCCCGGCCGCTGACTGGCAGACGACCGCACTGGCCAGCAGGACGGCGGTGAGTGCGGTGACGACGAGGGCTTTGCGGACAACGGACATGGCGTACCCCAGTGGAGCGTCGGACGGACAGACGGATGCAAGCAGGCGACAACCTACCGAAATCGCCCACGCGCCCTGAGTGACACGCCCTCGGTCCCGTGCGCCCGCTAGGCCGACGCCTGCTGTCCCCGTACCTCGATCCCGGAGAGCAACTCCCGCGTGGCCGCGGCCACCGCGTCCACCGCCTCCTCGAAGACCTCGCGGTTGTGCGCCGCAGGCGCCCGGAACCCGGAGATCTTCCGCACGTACTGCAGGGCGGCCGCCCTGATGTCCTCTTCACTGACGTCGGTCGTCATCGGCGGACGCAGCGTCTTGATGCTTCGGCACATGAGACCAGTGTGCCCGGCCCCACTGTCACGCCCACCCCGCCCGAGGCCGCCGGCCCCACCACCAGCCGGCCCCGCCGCCGGGTGCGTCGTCATCCTCCACCGACAGCTCCATGTACCGGCCGTCGACCTCCCCCAGCGCCTCCCCGTACACCTCCGCCACCGGCCCCGGCAGCCTCCGCACCAGCCCGGCCACCCCGTCCCGGCACCCCAGCTCCCCGCGCCCCGTCGCACGCCCCGCTTCCAGCCCCCGCACCACCCGCTCCCACGCCTCCAAATGCATGCGCGCCTCCCACAGCACGCTCCCCTCCACCTCCCACAGCGCCTCGTCCCCCACCCCGTACGGCGCCCGCCGCAACGCGTCCAGCGCCTGCTCGAATCCATCGGTGACCGGGGTCTCGCTCGCTCTCATGCGCCCATGCTGCGCCCGCCGCCCGCCTCACGCCCGCCGACGCTCGGCCACCCACCGCGGCAGCTCATCCAGCCCGCGCAGCCGCACATCGGCCAGCCGCTCCGGGTCGAACGCGTCCGGCACAAAGCCCCACACACCGCGCCTGATCAGTGCCGTCGCCAATCCGGCAGCCCGCGCCGGTACAACGTCGTTGACCACTCGGTCCCCGACGTACACGATCTCGTGGGCCTGATACGGGCACTCGGCGACGATCCGCTCGAAGAACGCCGGCTCGGGCTTCTTCACGCCCCATCCCGCGCTCGTCGCGATCATCTGCACCGGCAGCCCGCAGTCCAGCAGATCCCGCTCGGCCCGTACCGGCTGATTGCCCGCGATCCCGACCCACACGCCCATCTCCCGCAGCGCCTCGACACACGGCCGGACATCCGGATACAGATCCTCCGGCCCGAAACGGGTCCCCCTCCCGGCCAAGGCGCGCCTGCCGTCCTCGACCTCCACATCGAAGTCGGGCTTGAACACGCGGAACGCCTCCCAATGCCCCTTCCCCCGCACCGCCATCGCCCCGACCACCGCCGAGAACGTGTGCCTGGGCACTCCCAACCAGTCGGCCCAGGAACCCCAGATCTCGGTCTCGTCGACCAGCGTCTCCCCGACGTCGAACACGACGGCACGTATCACGCCCGTCAGCGTAGGTCGGCCTCCCGGCAGTACGGCAGAGCACAGGCATCGATGTCAGAGGCTTGCTGTAGAACTTGACCATCGTGACGGCATCCAGGGGGGCCTTGTGACTGACGCGGCGCACTCAGTGAATCCAGTGGCAGGGCTCTACGAGCAACTGATCACCGACCGGCTCGAAGAGCGTATCCAGGACCTGCGCGCTCAGGGCTGGAACGTCCGTGACCAGGTGGTCGGTTCGCAGTCGTCTCCTCATGTACTCTCTCGCCACGTCGGAGGCGAGGTCGAGCGCGTCCTCAAGGACCTCAGTCCGGCCGAACAGATCCTGGCTGCCAATCTGATCCTCGAGTCGATCTCCGCAGTCGACGGCGGCCAGCAAGGGAAAGGGCTCGTCGCCGACGGTCCTCGGCAACTCCTGGCCGTGGCCAAGGAAGAAGCCGCCGGTGTCTACGCGGTCAGGCCCGCGACACCGCTGTCCGAGACGGCGCTGATCACCAACTCGCCCGAAGACCCCAGCCTCGGCTTCGAACTACGGCATGAGCTGGCGACAGCCGATCGCATCGACCTGCTCTGCGCCTTCGTGAAATGGCACGGGCTCCGTGTGCTGGAGCAAGCCCTGAAGTCGGCCCACGCCCGTGGTGTGCCGATCCGCGTCATCACCACCACATATATCGGCGCCACCGAGCGCCGTGCCCTCGACCGGCTCGTGCGCGACTTCAACGCCGAAGTGAAGGTCAACTACGAGCTGCGCTCCACGCGTCTGCACGCCAAGGCCTGGCTCTTCCGGCGTGACACCGGCTACGACACGGCCTACGTGGGGAGCTCCAACCTCTCCAAGTCCGCCCTGCTGGACGGCCTCGAGTGGAACGTCCGGCTCTCGTCGGTAGCTACGCCTGCTGTACTGAAGAAGTTCGAAGCCACCTTCGACTCCTACTGGAGCGAGCCGTCCTTCGAGACCTACGACCCCGACCAGCACGCCGCACGTCTCGACGACGCCCTCCGAAGGGCGGCCGGCGACGGAGGCCAGACATCGGGCAGCCGCCCCATCAGCCTGTCCGGGCTGGAAGTGCGGCCGTATCCTCACCAGCGGGACATGCTGGAACGCCTGCAAGTCGAACGGGACGTCCACGACCGCCACCGCAATCTCCTCGTCGCCGCGACGGGCACGGGCAAGACGGTCATGGCCGCGCTCGACTACAGAAACCTGTGCAAGGTACTCGGCAGAGATGACCTCAAGCTGCTGTTCGTCGCACACCGGCAGGAGATCCTCGAGCAATCACAGCGCACCTACCAGGACGTCCTGACCGACGCGAACTTCGGTGAACTCCTGGTCGGCGGCGAGATCCCGGAAAACTGGACCCACGTCTTCGCGAGCGTCCAGTCTCTCAACGCGAAGGCGCTCGACAGATTCGCGCGGGACCACTTCGACGTCGTCGTCTTCGATGAGTTCCACCACGGGGTGTCACCCACCTACCGCAAAATCGTGGACCACTTCACCCCGTTGGAATTGCTGGGCCTGACGGCCACGCCCGAGCGCACGGACGGCCAGAACGTCCAGGACGCGTACTTCGACGGCCGCATCGCCGCCGAGATGCGGCTCTGGGAAGCACTTGAGAACGACCTGCTGAGCCCGTTCCACTACTTCGGCATCACCGACAACACTGATATGACCGCCGTGGCGTGGACACGAGGGGCCTACGACCGGGACGCACTGAACAATCTGTTCACCGGAAACGACGCACGTGCCCGCCTCGTCGTCCGGGCGGTCAAGGACAAGATTGCCGACCCGGGCTCCATGCGGGCCCTGGGCTTCTGCGTCTCCGTTGCGCACGCCCACTTTATGGCGGACTTCTTCTGCCGAGCGGGACTCAATGCCAAGGCACTCTCCGGGGAGACTCCGCGCGAGGAGCGCAGGACAGCGCTGAACGAACTGAAGAACGGGACCGTTCAGATCCTCTTCTCCGTCGACCTCTTCAATGAGGGGCTCGACATCCCCGACGTCGACACTCTGCTGCTGCTCCGCCCCACCTCCAGCGCAACGGTGTTCCTACAGCAACTCGGCCGTGGCTTGCGCCGCAGCGAGGGCAAGGCCGTCCTCACCGTGCTCGACTTCATCGGCCAGCACCGCAAGGAGTTCCGCTTCGAGGAGCAGTTCCGTGCCCTGACGAACTTCACACGCAACCGGCTGCTGTCCAACATCGAGCATGAATTCCCGCAGCTGCCGTCCGGCTGCCAGATCATCCTTGAACCGAAGGCCAAGGATTTGGTCATCAACAACATCCGGGCGCAGATCAATGTCAATGTCGTCCAGCTCGCCCGCGAGGTGAGTGCCTACGCCGAGCCCGTCCTCGCGGACTATCTCGCCGAGAGCGGCCGCGAGCTCAAGGAGATCTACCGGGGCGGCAATTCATGGACCGGACTCCTGCGCCGCAGCAAGCTGCTCACCCCTGAGCACCCCGAGGGTGAATCCGCGCTTCTGAAGCGCGTCTCGGCCTTGCTGCACGTCAACGACCCGGTGCGGGTGGCCGCCTACCAGCGCCTCCTGCGCGACGACGCGCCCCCGTACGGTGACCTCGACGAGCGTGGGCAGGCCTACGCTCGGATGCTCTTCTTCTCGCTGTGGCCACTGGGCAATGGCTTCTCCACCTACCAGGAGGGCTTCGACGCACTTCGCGTCCAACCCGACCTCAGGAGCGAACTCCTTCAAGTCCTCTCCTACGGCTTGGAACACGCCGACCACGTCCCCGTCCCCCTGACGGGCCCGCATGCGCATCTGCCACTGACCGTGCACGCCAGCTATAGCCGCGAGGAGATCCTTCCCGCACTTGGGCAGGCGGCCCTGGGCGGATTTCTTCCCGGGCACTTCCGTGAAGGGGTCAAGTGGTGCGAGGACATCCAGACAGACGCGCTACTCGTCACCCTGGAGAAGGATGAGAAGGACTTCTCCCCGCAGACGCGCTACAAGGACTACGCCATGAGCGAGGTGCGCCTCCACTGGGAATCGCAGAACCAGACCTCCAGCACCTCTCCCACCGGCCTGCGCTACCAGCACCACAGGGAGATGGGTACGCACGTCCTGGTCTTCGTCCGCCGATACAAGATGACCGACATCGGCGGACCGCAGCCCTGGATGCTCCTCGGCCCTGCCGAATACCAGAAGCACGAAGGCAGCAAACCCATGGCCATCGAATGGGAGCTCCAGCACGAACTGCCCGCCGACGTGTGGACCTATTCGGCACTCGCAGCCGGCTGATCTTGTTGCAGAACTGCCGCTTGAAGGTTCCTGCACCACTCCCCAGGGCGACCTTGTGTCACCGCCCTGCAACACGGCGTACCTCGCGATCTGCTCCTCCCGTTTCTGGTGCATCCGCAATACAGGAGCATCGGAGGAGTCCCCATGGAGCGAGTGAACGTTGTAGCGCGGTACGTCACCCAGGCGGCACTGGCAGCGTCGACTGCGGTCGCCACCGTCATCAGTTTCTCGACACCGGCTTCGGCCACGGCGGTGGGGTACGCGAAGGTCGTGGGCTTCTGCTTTGACGCACAGGGAACGCAGCTTTGCCTGCCGGCGACCACGTTGGGCCACTTCGTCCAGGGATCCGGGCGGCACATCGATCGGCAGGAGGCATCAGTGCAGGATGCCTTCGGAATCGACAGTGCTGGCGGGGCCTGGTGCAACTGGCGGATCGACTATCGCTACTCGGACTTGAACGGCCGCACATACCTCGTGAGCAGGGGGCAAACCCACACCCGATGCACCGCGCACAGCTCAATCGGCCGTGTCGACAGGACTCACCACACGTTGAAGCACTACGGCTAAGGCGTGCGCGGACTTCTTCGTTTCGGGGACAAGGCGGGCAACGCAGTGCCACTTCATCACCAAGTGACAGGCGGAACGACGATGCCCCCACGAATGCACCCTTCGCTCACGTCCCGCGCTCTGCGCGTCCTTCTCGGCGCGGGGGTGAGCTACGCACTGGCCACAGTGTTCGTCCTGCTGATCTTCGCCTTGCTACCGCAGGACATGCTGCGTGGGCTGCAGGAATCGGGCTTCTTCTGGACGGTGCTGGCCACGACGATCGTCATCTTCGTCTCCGGTGCACTGGCTTTGCGGACTCGGCAGGACCCCTGACCTACCGCATTCACCCCAACCTCAGGCGCAACACCTGTGAATTGGGGACGCCCGAAGCCCGTGTCGGGGACTGTGGGTGGGCGTTGAAGCACTGACGGGAAAGTCCCGGTGCGAGGCAGGGTCACGGAGCAAGGCGGAATCCCCATGAGCGACAAGTCGTCGAACACGCGGCAGGGCCGGTTGGTGCGGTGGGTGCTGGCGGCGGGGGGCAGCTACGTGTGCGCGATGTTCGTCGTGCTGGGCGGGCTGTCGCTGCTGCCGAAGCACACGCAGACGTCGCTGTCGGAGACGGCCGTGGGGTGGGCGGTCCTGGGGGTGGCGGCGGCGATCTTCGTGGGGTTCGCAGGGCGGCGGAGCGGGAGGTCGTGAGGGGGACGGCTCGGCCGCCCGGGGGTCAGGCCCGCATCCAGGTGCGGGTGCCGAAGGAGGCGCAGGAGCGGGATGCGGTCTCCGCCGCGAAGCGGAGGGCGGGGGCGAGGGCGGTGCTGGCGGGGGTGAGGAGGGCGTGGGCGAGGGCGCCGTGGAAGATGTCGCCGGCGCCGAGGGTGTCGGCGACCGTCGTGGGGGCAGGGACGGGGACCTCGCCGCCGGACCACAGGACGGGAAGAGGGCCCCGGGTGATGACCGGCCAGGGGACGCCCGCGTCGTGGAGGAAGGCGAGGACGTCGGCGGGGGACGACGTGCCCGGGGGGCGGAAGTCGGCGGAGCAGACGGCGAGGTCGGTGTAGGGGAGCAGGGGTGCCGTGCCCGGGCGCCAGCTGCCGGCGTCGAGGAGGGTCGGGATGCCCGCGGCGCGGGCAAACCGGACGGCCGGGAGGGCCAGGGCCGGGTGATGGGCGTCGACCAGGACGAGGTCCGCGGAGGCGACGAGCGCCTGGAGATCGCCCGGCGGCGACGGCGAGGCCGATGCGGGGGAGGCGACGGCCCGGTCGCCGGTGGACGCGGTGACCAGGATCGTGGAGACGACCGGCGGCTCCGGGGAGTCCGCGGTGAGGTTGAGGACGGTGACGCCGAGCGCCGCCAGGTCCGCGTCGATCGCCGCGGACAGCGGATGCCCGCCGAAGGCGGTGAGCAGGACGGCCTCGCCCCCGAGGTGGGCGAAGGTCGCCGCGGCGTTGGTGGCGGGGCCGCCGGCCGCGATGAGCTGCGCCGAGGCGGTCAGCTTCTCGTTGGGGGCGGGGACGTGGCCGACCCGTGTGATGACGTCGAGCGTGCAGAGGCCTACGAAGAGCGCGCGCATGGGCGCATGGTCGCACCCGGCGGTACGCGAGGGGGGCCGTCCCGTTTACGCGCGTCCTACGGGTAGGGGTGCACCATTTTTTCCCGTACCCCCGACGCGGAGTGCTCACGGGCCACTACGCTGTGTGCTCAGCAATGGTGCGCGGGGAATGCCGTGAGCAGGAGGACCGCATGGGGAACGCGCGACCAGGTGGGGCAGGTCCGGCGGACGTCGAGGTGGTGCTGGCCCGGGCGCAGAACGCGTTCGAGATCGACGACGCCGTGATGGAGCGGCTGGAGACCGCGCTGATGGGCTGCACGGAGCTGGCGTCCTTCCGCCAGCGCAAGGGGCCGCCGCGGCGGCTGAGCCGGCGCACCCTGCGCCACACCTTCCTGCTCGCGGACGGCGGCACCCAGGTGCTGTGGGAGATCGAGCACAACACCGGCCCCGGCGACGACCCGCTGTACGAGGTGTACGCCGACCCCGAGGTGCTCCTCGCCGCGCAGCATGTGATCGACCTGCGTTTCGGCGAGCCCGCGCCGCAGGAGCTGGAGGCGGAGGCCGCGGAGTGGCTGGCCCGGCTGCCGCGGTCCGGGGCGGAACCGGTGCCCGGCCCCAGGCAGTACATGCGGGAGGACTCCGCGGAGCACGCCTGGCGGTTGCTGCGGCGTGCCGAGAACAGGGACGCGCCCGCCGACGACCTGCGGACCCGGCTCGGCTCGGCGGTCGGCCACGACATCGCGTACGTCACCGGGCGGCACACCCGGATCGGGACCGGCCGCGTGGTGGGCTGGACGCTGTACGAGCACGCCTTCCTCCTCGCGAGCGGCGAGGAGCTCAGCCTGTGGGAGGTCGAGCACACCATGACGCCCGACGGGCGGCCCGTGTGCGAGGTCTACGCCGACGAGACGGTGGCCTGCGACTCGGCGGACGTGCGCATGGAGGCGCTGTAGCGCCCTGCCCGGCCCCGGCCCCTGCCCCGGCGCCGCGCGTTCCCCGGGCGCGCGGCCATCTCCCGTTGCGGGCGGTCCGCAGCCGGGGGAAATTGGGCGTAGAGGGAAACGGGAGGTTCCCATGGCGGTCCTGGCGGAGGTCGAGTTCCCGGGCGTGACGGCCCTGCAGTACGAGGAGGCCAATCACCGCGCCGGCTTCGGTCCCGACCATCCCCCCGCCGGATTGCTGACCCACGCCGCCGTGATCACCAACGACGGTCTGCGGATCGTGAACGTGTGGAATTCCGTGGAGGCGCTGGAGGCCTACCTGGTGATCATGATGCCCGCGGCCAAGGAGTCCGGGTTCCCGGAACCGAGCGGGCCGCCGCGGATCTCGGAGGTCTACAACTTCCTCATCCCGTAAGGCATCGAGGCATCGCGGGATCGAGGGGACGACAACCACGGACCGGCGGCCTGGTGTCGGGGGTGCCACCAGGCCGCCGGGGTCCGTGCGTACGACGCTCGCGCCGCGTCGGATCTGAGGTTCAGGTCAGGGGTTCATGCCCATGCTGCGCAGCCACGGCATCGGGTCGATCGGGTCGCCGCCGCCCGGCCGGACCTCGATGTGCAGGTGCGGGCCGGTGACGTTGCCGGTCGCGCCGACGCGGCCGATGGTGTCGCCGGTGGAGACCTTGCCCGAGGTGACGAGCATCGAGGAGAGGTGGCAGTACCAGAGCTGGGTGCCGTCGTCGAGCGTCAGGATGATGCGGTAGCCGTACGAACCCGCCCAGCCGGCCTCGGTGATGGTGCCGCTGTGGATGGCCTTGGCCGGGGTGCCGGTCGGGGCGGCGAAGTCCTGGCCGGTGTGGGTGTTGGCCCACAGGGAGCTGGACTGCCCGAAGCTCGCGGTGAGGGTGTACGAGGTCAGCGGCAGCATGTAGCTCTTGGCGAGCTCTGCCAGCCGGGCGGCCTCGGCCTTCTTCGCGGCCTCCGCGGCGGCCTTCTTCTTGGCGGCGGCCTCCTCGCGCACCTGCTGCGCGGCGGCGGCCTTGGCCGCCTTGGCGGCGGCCTGCTGCTGCGCGGCGGACCGCGCCGCCTCGTCGGCGGCGTTCCGCTGCTGCTGGGCCTGGTCCAGGATGCGGGTGCGCAGCGTCTCGCCGGCGTCCGGGCTCAGGGCCTGGGCGACGGGCTTGGCAGCGGGCTCGCTGTCGACCAGGGCGCCGAGCCCGGGCACCTTGGACACCTCGGGGATGTTGGGAAGGGAGACCGGGAGCGGGTTCTTGCCCTCGGCGGTCGCGACGCCGCCGACGCCGAGCACGGCGACGGCCGCGACGCCGAAGACCGCCGAACCACGGCTCAGGCCGCGCTGCTTGGCCACCCGGTGCCGGCCGCGGACGGGGGCGGTGGACTCCTCGGTGGGGTTCCACGGCTCGGTGGCCGCCTCCGGCTCGCCGAACGAGGGGAAGGGCTGGGCGACGTGCGCGTCCCGGAGGTCCGTGTCGTGGTCCGTGTCCGCTTCGCGGGTGCCGTACGCCTCGTCGAGGAAGGCGGCGGCTTCAACCGCGCTGCGCGGCTCGGGCACGGGGGCGACGGGCGTGACAGGCGCGACGGGTTCGGCAACGGGCCCCGGGGCGGGGGCCGCGGCGAGGGCCTCCTCGACCCAGCCCGCGGCGAAGTTCCACTCCGCGGTGTCCCAGCCGTCTATCGCGTTCTTCGTCGGCGGAGCCTGCTCGGTGGCCGGGGGATTCCAGCCGGCGGCCATGTTCCACTCGGCGGTGTCCCACTCGGGGTTGGTGTACCCGGTTCCTTGCTGCTGTTGTCCGGGTATCAGGGCAGGCTTGTTCGACGCCACGCGGGCGCACTCCTTTCCTTCCTTCTCGCCTACCGGGTTAGCTGACGGGTTCGGAGCAGGAAGGTCCCCTACGAGGACCGTGAAAGGCCCCCGATTCACCCCAGGAAGTGGTTCCCCGGTTCCCGCGAACGGGATTCAGCAAGCGCACGGCGCCGCCCTGGCGGGCGACGGGTGACCGCGCTGCGTTATCGAACGTTAATAGAGGCGGCAGCCAATTCCAAGCCGCTTCGGCGAGTTCACACGGGGAATCTATGGGGATGGAAAGGGCAGATCGGTACATTCCGCTGTGACTGCCGTGACCTGCGGGAGATGTGAGTGTGCATCAGTCGTTATGCGGAAGGGAGTGATCTGCTCACGGGGAGTGAGGGTCACCCTGCATCCCAGCCGCCCAACACCCGTTCCGGGCGGGTCCCGAGACGCCGCACGGCGGAGTCCGCGCCGGCTCGCGGCATGAGCCTGCGATGCACTTCAAGCCACGGATCGCCGGTGAACGTGACACTGCGGACGGCCGCCGCAGGGCGCCAGGCGGAGAGCGGCGGGCACCGCCGGAGGGTGGAGCGGCCGGGGGCGGCGGGCGACGGGCCGACAGCGCGGCCCCTCAGGTATTCCGAGCACCATGCGGCGGGGCCGTGAGGATCGTCACCCTTGACATCTTCGACTCCGCATGGTCTATCCCGAGTGATGGGCAAAATAAGCCGAATCAGGGCATGTTAGGCTTCGTGGCGGTCCGGGACCCACTGCGCGGCGCTGTGCCGTCGGCCACTCCGGCACATCAATCACTCCCGCACACACGGCTCGTCGCCTCGTCCGCCTGCCGCCCGTCGCGGGGCGGCACGGGCGCACATCCGGAGCCGTCCGCGAGCGGCGGGGAGCCCCCACGCCCCCTATGCGACGGCCGAGCGGGTGCGTCATCATGCCCGAGTACGGCGGATTCGCCCGATCTTGGAGGCTGGCATGAAGCTGGGCAAGGCACTGGCCAAGGGCTACGCGGAGGAGACCGGCGAGGAGCCGCCCGGCTTCGTGAGGGAGATCGAGGACGCGACGGCCCCCACGCCCGTGACGGCCGTGACGGCCCCGAAGACGGACGTCACCGCGGCACTGGGGACCGGGACCGCCGAGGCCGCGGTCCGGTGAGGATCGGGCGCCGCTTGCCGGAGGAGCGGACGGCGGTGCCGCCGACGGGCTGGAAGCTGGCCTTCCCGATGCTCTCCGCGGACGGTACGCGCGTCGGCTTCCGTGGCGTCTCCCTCGGCGGGCGCATCGTGTACGGCGTCCTGGACGACGCCCGGTGCGGCTACGGGAGGCGGCACGCCAGCCCGGGACGGGGCTGCGACTGCGGCTTCTACTGCCTGCACACCGCCGCCGAGGCGCAAGCGCTGACCTGCGCCACGGACTGCGGTGACGCGGTGATCCTGCAGGTCAGCGTGCTGGGCGAGTACACCCGGTACGAACGCGGCATGCGCTACGCCCGCCAGCGGGTGCGTACCGTCCGCATGGCGGCCTGCCGCTGCGGCCGCCCGGCGCGGGTCTTCGTGCGCGCCGGCACCGGCCTGCCGGGCTGGCGCGCCCTCCAGGCCCTTTGCCACGCTTGCGCGGCCGGCCTGTGGGTGCTGCGCCCGGCGGACTTCGGCCGGCTCGCCGGCGCCGGCGTCAACGTCACCGGCGAGGCCCCGCAGCCTGCCGACACCCCTCCTCTCCGCCAGGAGCTCGCCGCCGAGGCCGCTGCCCTGCGTGCCCGCCTCGACCACTTCCAGGAACGCCTCCGGCACCTGGAGGACGGCCTCTAGCTCCTCCCCCGGGATGACGCGCACGCCGCGCACGCCCAGGGCCGGCACCGCGCCGAAGCCCTCGCCAGAAGCCCCGCCAGAACCCCCCGCGCAAAGCCCGCGACCTGGGCGGGGACGCGAAGCCGGGCGGAGGCATGACCGGCCGCCCATACTGAAGGACATGGAGCACAACGCCGAGCTCAGGGAGTTCCTGCGGACCCGCAGGGCGCGTCTGAGCCCTCAGGACGCGGGGGTGGCGGTCAGCCGCACGGCGCGCAGGGTGCCGGGGCTGCGGCGGGAGGAGCTGGCGCGGCTCGCCGGGGTGAGCACCGACTCCTACACCCGTTTGGAGCAGGGCCGGCACCAGAATGTCTCCGACGCGGTACTGGACGCCGTGGCCCGGGCCCTGCGGCTGGACGCGGACGAACGGGCGAACCTCTTCGAGCTGGCACGGCCGCGCCGCGCCGCCCGCCGCCGCCCACCGGCCCGGCCGCAGCGGGTCCGGCCCGAGGTGCACCGCGTGCTGGATCTGCTGGACGGCCGCTCCCCCGCCCTGGTCCTGGGGCGCCACGGCGACGTGCTGGCCTCCAACCGGCTGGCCCGCGCACTGATCACCGACTTCGAAGCTCTCCCGCACCGGGACCGCAACCTGGCCCGCTTCCTGTTCCTCGACGAGGCCGCGCGGGACCTGTACCGGCAGTGGGCGGCCTACGCCGCCGAACTCGTCGGCGCCCTGCGGACGCAGGCCGCGCGATACCCCGACGACCCGGGGCTGACCGAGCTGGTCGGCGAACTGACGATAAAGAGCACGGAGTTCCGCGACTGGTGGGCCGACCAGGGCGTCCGGGAACGGACCCACGGCGTCCAGCACTACCACCACCCGGTCGTCGGCGACCTGACGCTCGCCTACGAGAACGTCGTCTTCCCCGCCGACGCCGACCAGGCGATGTGCATCCACACCGCCGAGCCCGGCTCCTCCTCCGAGGCCGCACTGCAGCTGCTGGCCACCTGGACCGGCGACGATGCCCTGCGGAACGGCGTCCCGCACCACGAGCGCGACCGCCACTGACACGCGCACGCGCACGTGAAAGGGGGGCGGTGCCGGCCGGCACCGCCCCCCTTTCACGTGCTGACGCGACCGTCAGTCCGCGACCGTCAGTCGTCGGCCTGGGCGCCGCTCAGGCGCATCCGGACGATCTGCGGGTCGTGGTCACTGGCCTGGTCCGCGAACTCGGCGTTGATGTGCACGACGTCGTAGTCGAAGCGCCGCAGGTCGGGGCTGAGCAGGATGTGGTCGAGGGACTGGGAGTTGCCCTCGAACACGTAGGTGTAGCGCTGCTCGGCGGGGAGGGTGGTGAGCAGGTCGTTCAGCACGCCGCCCGAGGTGAGCGTGGACAGGGCGTCGGAGAACTCGTAGTCGTTGAGGTCGCCGAGGACCACGACGCGCGCGTTCTTGTCGACGTCCAGGAGCGACTTCACGAACGAGTTGACCTCGGTGGCCTGCTGCTTGCGCTGCACCTCGGAGGTGCGGTTCGGCTGCTGGTCCTTGCCGTGCATGGGCTCGTCGCCGCCCTTGGAGTTGAAGTGGTTCGCGACGACGATGACCTGCTTGCCGTTGAACTCGAACTCGCCGACCAGCGGCTTGCGGCTGCTGTTCCACGCCGTGCTGGTCGGGTCGATCCGGCCGGGCGACACCGAGAGCCGGACGCCCTTCTTGGTCGCGACGGGCGCGACCGAGGTGGAGGCGTCGCCACCCGGGCGGTCCTTGAACTCCACGCGGTCGGGGTTGAAGAGGAAGACCTGGCGGATGTTGCCGCCGGGCTCGCCGCCGTCGGTGTCGTTCGTCGGGTCGATCGAGCGCCAGTCGTAGCGCGGGCCGCCGGCGGCGACGATCGCGTCGATGAACTTCTGCACGGTCTGGTCGGCGGCCACGGTGCCGTTGTCCACGGCGCCGTTGTTGTCCTGGATCTCCTCCAGCGCCACGATGTCGGGCGAGGAGAGGTTGGTGACGACGCCCTCGGCGAGCCGCGCGAACTTGTCGGCCGGGTCGGACGGGTCGAGGTTCTCCACGTTGTACGTGGCGACCGCGAGCTCGGCGTCCTTCTGCTTGCGGGTGACCTCGCGCTTCAGGCCCATGTCGACCCGGGTGCCCAGGGTGGTGGCCTGGAGGTTGTAGCCGCCGAAGCTGTCGTAGTCGATGGGGCCGGTCGTGTCGCCGGTGAACTTGTCGCCGACGTTGGCGGCCGGGACCGGGGCGCCGCTGTTCAGCGACATCACCTTGAGGCGGCCGGTGTTGGGCTGCGCGTACGAGCCGTAGACGGTGCCGCCGCGCTCGGAGGGGTTCTCGTTCGCCTTCAGCGTCACCCACACCTCGCCGAACGAGTTGGTGCCGCCGACCACCCGGCCGCCGGTGAAGCGGGCGAGCTCGCCCTCGTGGGCCTCGTAGAAGTCCAGGGCGTAGGCGTCCGGCTGCAGCGGCAGGTTCTCGATGCTGCCGCCGGCGGCGTCGGGCGCGTAGGCGTTCGGGATGGTGGTCTGGTCGAGCCGGACCGGCGCGGGCAGCGTGTTGCCGCTGGAGAGCACGGTGGTGGTCGGACCGGTGATCTCGGTGAGCGACTGCGTGCCGGTGCCCGGGTAGTACTCGGAGACCTTGCCGGTCACCAGCACCTTGTCGCCGACCGAGACGGTCGGGTTGGCGGAGCCGGTGTAGACGAAGACGGCCTCGCTGGTGCGCGGGTCGGAGTCGGCGTCGGCGTCCTGGATCCAGTAGCCCTTGGAGCCGGTGCTGCGCACGCCGGTGACGACGCCGGGCACGGCGGTGACGGTCTGGCCCTTGAGCGGGGAGACCCGGGTGCTGCCCTGGATGTCGTGGATGCGGGTGGTGCCGGGCTCCGTCGGGCCGCCGTCGCCGGGGTCGCCCGGGTCGCCGCCGGGGCCGCCGGGGGTCTGGCCTGCGGTGTTGACCGGGCTCGGGTTGCCGGCGGTCAGGTCGGCCGCGTTGTTGTCGGTGTCGGTCAAGGAGGAGGCGCGCGACACGGAAGCGGTGTTGCTGGCGCCGGCGACCGGGCTGCCCTCGCGGACGGTGGCGGTGCCGTAGCCGACCACGTCGACGATGCGGCTGTCGGCGGCGCAGTCCGCGGCGTTGAGGCAGGTCAGCGGGGTCGTGCCGGAGACCAGGGCGATGGTGCCGGTGGTCCCGCTCATGGCGATGTTGCCGGCGGCGTCGGCGGCCGGGAGGGCGGTCGTACCGCCGGTGCCGGCGGCCTCGGAGACCAGGTAGCGGCCACCGGGGGCGATGGAGCCGGTGAGCGGGGTCACGCCCCACTTGGAGGAGGCGGACGGCGAACCTGGCAGGTACTGCACGCTGTAGCCGGAGAGGTTGTAGGCAGCCGTCCCGGCGTTGGCAAGCTCGACGAAGTCGTTCGTCAGCGTCGCGCCCGAGTTGCCGCCGCCGCCGTACACCTCGGCGACGACCGCGGACGAGGACGGGGCGGCGTGGGCGGCGGGCAGCCCGGTCAGGGCGACGGAAGTCGCGATTCCCGTCGATATGAGCGCGAACGCCGCGGCGCGGCTGCGGGATCGGCTCGGTCTGGCGATCGGCACGAAGTTTCTCCTTCAACGGCCGTCAGCCCGTCGGGTACGGGCCAACGCACAGCAGACCGAGTCAAGTTACGCGCGTAGAACCAGGCACGACAAGAGAGTTCAGGTTAAATCTGGACGTCGCGCCCCAAAAGATCGGGACGCCGAACGAACGTGCAGGCGTGCGAACATGACCCGGTTGTTCGACGTCCGGCAAGAGGTGTTCAGGCGCGGGGGGCCACATTGACGATGATCCCGACGGAACGCGTGGGCGGCAGCGCCCATCGGACGGAGCCGGACCGGCAGCCCCGCCGGGGAGGCCGGCGGCGGAAGAGACCCCAGGCCCGCGATCTCGAACTGCTCGTCGGCGGCATGATCCTGGCGCTGGCCGCCCAGGGCCCGCTGGCCGGCGCCCTCGACGCGCCGTGGCTGCGCGCCTGGGCCTCGGTCTTCCTGGCCGTGTGTGTGCAGGCGCTGCCCTTCCTGGTGCTGGGCACGGTCATCTCGGCCGCCATCGCGGTCTTCGTGCCGGCGTCCTTCCTGGAGCGCGCGCTGCCGAGGAAGGAGGCGCTGGCGGTGCCCGTGGCCGGGATCGCCGGGGCGGTGCTGCCGGGCTGCGAGTGCGCCTCGGTGCCCGTCGCCGGGCGCTTGATGGCCCGCGGCGTGGCACCCTCGGCGGCGCTCGCCTTCCTGCTGTCGGCGCCCGCAGTGAACCCCGTCGTGCTCACGGCGACCGCGGTGGCCTTCCCCGGACAGCCCATGGTGGTCCTGGCGCGCTTCGCCGCCTCCCTGGCGACGGCCGCCACCATGGGCTGGCTGTGGGCCCGCTTCGGCCGGCCGGAATGGCTGCGGCCCAGGGCCGGGCGCGAACTGCCGAGCGGCACCGGGCCGCAGAGCCGCTGGAAGGAGTACCGGGAGACCCTGGAGCACGACTTCCTGCACGCGGGCGGCTGGCTCGTGGTCGGCGGGCTGACCGCGGCCACCCTCAACGTCCTGGTGCCGCGCGACTTCCTGGAGGGACTCGGCGGGGTGCCCGTGGTCTCCGTCCTCGTCCTGGCGGTGCTCGCGGTGCTGCTCGCGGTCTGCTCCGAGGCCGACGCCTTTGTCGCGGCGAGCCTCACCGCCTTCCCCATGACGGCCCGGCTGGCCTTCATGGTCGTCGCCCCGATGGTCGACGTGAAGCTCTTCGCCCTGCAGACGGGCACCTTCGGGCGTGATTTCGCGTGGCGCTTCTCGGCGGCCACCTTTGTGACGGGAGTCGTGATGGCGTCGCTCGTGGGGTGGTGGCTGCTGTGAGGCGCGAGACCAGGGCCCTGCTGCTCATCCTCTTCGGCGCGTGCACGCTGCGCATCTCCCTGTTCGACACCTCCTATGTGCGGTACGTACGGGAGTCCATGCGGCCGTACCTGATCGCCTCCGGGCTGCTGCTGGTCGTCCTCGGGGTGACGGGCGCGGCCCTCGCCGTCCATGGCCAGCTGCGCGGCCGGGCGGGCACGGACGCCGGGACCGGCGGAGAGCGGTGCCGCGAGACACCGGCACAAGGGCGGGTCCAAGGCCACGCCCATGGCGGACTGCGCAGCGCGTGGCTGCTGACCCTCCCCGTACTGGCCGTCTTCCTCATCGCACCGCCCGCCCTCGGCTCGTACACCGCGCAGCGCTCTGACAGCACCGCCGTCGCGCCGTCGGGCGGCGGCAGCGCCGCCTTCCCCCCGCTCCCCAAGGCCGACCCGCTGACGATGACCCTGGCCGACTTCACCGTGCGGGCCGTGTGGGACGACTCCAGGTCGCTGGCCGGGCGGCGGGTGGTGCTCACCGGCTTCGCGACCCCGGCAAAGGGGGGCGGCTGGCACCTGACCCGGCTGACCATCAGCTGCTGCGCCGCGGACGCCCTGACGCACAAGGTCTTGATCCGGGGCACCACTTCGGCCCCGGCGGCGGACACCTGGCTGCGGGTCGAGGGTGTGTGGCACCCCAACGGGCAGACCGGACGGGAGGACGCGATCCCTGAGCTCGATGCGAAGAAGGTGACCCGTGTGACGCAACCTCACAACCCCTATGCGTAGTCAGTAAGTCGTAGGGCTCTTGCGGGCGTGGGGTTCGGGGTGTGAGGCGGTCGTGCTGGCATGGTGAAAACCGGACGCGGCACGGCCGTGCTCACCGCTGTGGGGACCGTCGCCGCCCTCGTGCTCGGGCTCTCCGGGCTGGGCCGGGCGCCGGACACCGCCGGTGGCACATCACCCGCCGGCGCGGCGGAGTACCCCACCGTCTACGGCACCAAGGACCGGGCCAAGAAGACCGCGAAGCCCTGGGACGGCAAGACCCGGGTCATCGGTGACGGCTCCACCGCCTACACCGGTCCGCAGCCCGGCCAGCTCAAGCCCGAGAAGCTCAAACCGGGGGAGAAGCCGCCGCAGTTCGTCGTCTTCTCCTGGGACGGCGCCCTGGAGAACCAGGACCACCTCTTCTCCCACTTCCGGAAGGTGGCCCAGGAGACCCACGCCCACATGAGCTTCTTCCTCACCGGCATCTACCTGGTGCCGGAGTCGAAGCGGGCGCTGTACCACCCTCCGCAGCACGGCGTCGGCAGCGCAGCCATCTCCTTCCCCACCGACGAGCACATCAAGGAGACCCTGGAACAGCTGCGCGGCGCCTGGGAGGACGGCGACGAGATCGGCACCCACTTCAACGGGCACTTCTGCGGCGCCAAGGGCGGCGGCGACTGGAGCGTCAAGGAGTGGAAGAGCGAGATCAGGCAGGCCTACTCCTTCGTGGAGCACTGGAAGACCAACACCGGTTACACCGACATCGACCCGCTCCCCTTCGACTACGCCAAGGACCTCGCCGGCGGCCGCGCCCCCTGCCTGGAGGGCCAGAAGAACCTGCTGAAGGCGGCGAAGTCCTTCGGCTGGCGGTACGACGCCAGCTCTCCCGGCGACTTCCAGATATGGCCCGTGAAGAAGAACGGCATCTGGGACTTCCCGTTGCAGCTGGTGCCCTACGCCGACAGCGACTTCCAGGTGCTGTCCATGGACTTCAACTTCCTCGCCAACCAGTCCGGCGACAGCACCGAGGGCGACCCGGCCGAGTACCCGAAGTGGGAGCAGAAGACCCGCCAGGGCTACCTCAACGGCTTCCAGCGCGCGTACAACGGCAGCCGCGCCCCGCTGTTCATCGGCAACCACTTCGAGACGTGGAACGGCCGGGTCTACATGAAGGCCGTCGAGGACGTCATGCGCGACGTCTGCGTCCGCAAGGACGTGCGTTGCGTCTCCTTCAAGGAGCTCGCGGACTGGATGGACGCGCAGGACCCCGAGGTGCTGCAGCAACTCCGGCTCCTCGACCCCGCCCAGGCGCCGGACTGGAAGACGTACCTGAAATGACGCCCGGGGCCCCCGCCGGTCCCTCGGGCCCGCGTGGGCTCACCCCTTGCCGGACATGACCCGCGTCCACACCCGCGTCGGGCTGATCCCGGAGACCCCCGGGCCCTTCAGCGCGACCAGCTCCTGCTTCTTCGGGTCCACCCGGAAGACCGCCACCGCCGTCGACACGTTGTCCCGGTAACCCGCGAACCAGGACGCGACGCGGGCACCGATCACCTCGTCCTCCGCGACGCCCGGCTTCCCGGCGGCGTCCGGGCCGGCCGCCGCGGCGGCGTGCCCCGCGCCGTGGTCGACGGAGTCCCGCAGGCCGTCGGTCACGGTGGCCGCGGTCCTCGCCGCCAGCACATGCGTGCCCTTCGCCTGCTGCCGGAAGGCCGTCGCGCCGTGCCGGTTGATCCGGTCCACGGAGAACGGCTCGACGTGGACGCCGCCGTCGGCGAAGGTCCCGTACGCGCTCGCCACGCGGATCGGGCTCGGCGTGGAGTTGCCGAGCGAGAACGCCGGTACCCGCGCCCCCATGCTGCTGCCCAGCATGCCCGTGCGGGTCGCGGTCGCCGTCACCCGGTCCAGCCCGACATCCATGCCGAGCTGCATGAACGGCGTGTTGACGGAGTTCGCCAGCGCATCCCGCAGCGAGATCTGCCCCCAGGAACGCCCCCCGTCGTTGGCGCCCTTCACCACCCGTCCGCCCCGGTCCCAGTACGGCCCCTCCGGGGTGCGGATCGCAACCTTGTCGTCGCCGTCGTAGAGGGTCGAACCGTCGACCGGTGTCCGGTCCGCGCCGCGCTGTTTCAGCACGCCGTTCTCCATGCCCGAGGCCAGCACGAAGGGCATGAAGGTCGTGCCCGCCGGGACGATGGCGATGTTGGCGTCGTTGAAGCCCTGCTTCAGATAGCCCGGCCCCCCGTACAGCGCGAGGATGCGCCCGCCGGTGCTCACCGAGGCCGCCCCGGCCCGCACGTGGACCTTGGCCGGGACGCCCTTCAGCTCCTTCTTCACCGCGGCCGCCAGCGCGGTCACCCTCGGCTTCTCGAAGGTGGTGTGGATCTGGTAGCCGCCGAGGTCGAACTCCTGGTCCGAGATGGGCGAGTGGGCGCTGACGTACGCCCGCGCCGTGTCCACGAGATAGCCCGTCTGCCCGTCGAGACCGGCCGACCTGGGCGGGTCGTGCGGCTCGGGGAAGGTGCGGTAGGTGTCGCGTTCCCGCTGCGACAGATGGCCGGTCGCCACCATCCGGTCCAGGATCCAGCCCCACCGTGCCACGGCCCGCTTGTGGTTGGCCTTGCTCACCGCCGGGTCGTAGAGACCGGCCCCCTTGAGCAGGGAGGCGATGAACGCGCCTTCGCTCGGCGTCAGTTCCGAGGCGTCCTTGCCGTAGTACGCCCAGGAGGCGCGCTCGATGCCGTAGGCACCGCGGCCGAACCAGCTGGTGTTCAGATACCGCTGCAGGATCTCCTGCTTGCTCATCTTCTTGTCGAGCTTGATCGCGATGAAGATCTCGGAGAACTTGCGGGTGAAGGTCTGGTTCTGGTTCAGATAAGCGTTCTTCACGTACTGCTGGGTGATCGTGGAGCCGCCCTGGGTGTCACCACCGCCCGCCATGTTCAGCGCGGCGCGGCCGATGCCGCTCATCGACACACCCGAGTCGCTGTAGAAGGTGGCGTTCTCCGCGGACAGCACCGCCCACTGCACCCTCTCCGGGATCTTGTCCAGCGGCATGTCCTGGCGGTTGACCGGACCGGTCCTCGCCATCTCGGAGCCGTCGGCCCAGTAGTAGACGTTGTCCTGCTGGGTGGCGAAGTCGTTGAGGTGCTTCGGGATGTCGGTGGCCGCGTAGGCCACGCCCACCACCGTGGAGACCCCGAACAGGCCGAAGAGCACCAGCCCCAGCACCTGCCGCCACGACGGCACCCAGCGGCGCGGCCCGGTGCGCCCGGGACGCGGATACGCGGGGCGCACCCTGAACGCGACACGGCGCGCGGCCTTCACCTGCGGCAGCGAACCCACCGCGCCCGCCAGGGTCAGCGGCCGCTCCGTCGCCGCCCTCCGGCGCCCCGGCGGCTTACGGCGAAATCTGTTCATGGGTCCCCCCGCGCGCGTCGGGGCGCGCTTCTTCCCGCGGTCTTCGGCTCTACCGCCAGGGGAACGTACATCGCACGGACGTGTGTCCGATGAAGGCGCGCCCTTCCCGCGAGTCCCGTCCGGAAAACGCCCGTGGGGGCACTTTCCTTGGCCGGAAAGTGCCCCCACGGTGCGGCCTATGCCGCCGCGCTTCGCCCTCGTGATGCGGTCAGGCCCGCACCGCGGCGATCGCCGCGCCCAGCGCCTCCTTGATACGCGGCCCGAGCCGGGCGAACCCGAGCTCCTTCATCGCCGCCCGCAGCAGCTCGTCGTCCGTCCGCTTGACGCCGTCGGTGTCGAGCCATCGCACGATCGCGACCAACTCCTCGGGCTTGTAAGCCGTCACGGCCTTCCCCGCCACGATCGCCGGCTTCGCCGGCCGCGCCTCGGTGGGGGCGGTCGCGGGTTCCCCTTCGCCCAGGTCCTGGTCCTGGTCCTGGTCCTGGTCCGAGGCTGCGGCCTCGGGCTCCGCAGGGGCCACGGCCTCGGGGACGGTGACGGGCTCCGACTTGGAGGCCGCCTCGGGCGCGGGCTCGGGCTCGGGCTCGACCGCGGGCTCGGCAACAACCTCGGGCTCAGGCTCGGGAGCTTCCGCCACCGGCTCAGACGGCGCGGGCGTCAGGGCCTCCGGCTCCGAGGGGGCCTCAGGCTCGACTTCCGCCACCGGCTCGGACGCCACGGGCGTCAGGGCCTCCGGCTCCGAGGGGGCCTCAGGCTCGACTTCCGCCACCGGCTCAGACGGCGCGGACGTCAGGGCCTCCGACTCCGGAGAGGCGACCGCCTCTGCCTCGGGCTCAGGCTCAGGAGCCTCCGCCGCCGGCTCGGACTCCACAGAGGCCAGGGCCTCCGGCTCGGAGGCGGATGCCTCCTCAACCTCGGGCACGTCGTCCGGCGCCGCAGGGGCGGTCTCCGGCTCGGCCACCTCAACGTCGACCGCGGGCGCGGGCGCCGCTTCCGGCTCGGCGTCGGCATCCGTCGACGACCGGGGCGCGGGAACGGACGCCGTGCCGGCGGCCTCGGTCTCGCCCAGGAGGACCGCGAGGGCCGCGGAGTCGGCGCGCTGCTCCGTGAGGTCCGCGAGGAGGTCCGCGAGACCACCCTCCGTGAGACGGTCGCGGGTGGCACGGAGGGTGGGGAGGCGGAAGAGGGTGCCCTCGTCCGCGGCGAGGCGCTCCAGGAGTCCGGCCAGGTCGGCGAAGGGGAGGGCCGCGAGGTCGCCCTCGGACCGCAGAAGGCGGCCGAGTTCGCGCAGACCCTCGATGGCCGCCTGCGAGGCGCGGGCGGCCTCGTCGAGGAAGTCCGCGTCGGCGGGAAGGGCAGGACGGCCGGGGACTTCGAGAGCGGCCCAGTCGGCGCGGTCGGCGGAGGTGGCCGTCAGCGCGGCGTGGAGGGCGTCGCGCCGGGCCCGCCCGGAAGCGAGGGAGCGGGCGCGCTTGCCGGGCGTGCGACGGCGCAGCCAGGACAGCTTGAGGCCGCGCTCACGGCGCCACGCGCCGTTCGCGGTGGCGGCGATCAGCTCGTCGAGGTCCGCGTCGGACAGTTCGTACGCCTCGGGACTCAGCGTCCGCAGCGTGGAACGCACGCGCAGCAGCAGCGCGACGATCCGCTCGGTCTCCTCCACGGTTCCGGGGGCGTCGAAGTCCGTGCCCTCGCCGATGCGACTCGCGGCCTTGACGACCGCAGGCAGGTCGCGGACGCGCAGTTCCGTGAAGACGGTGGAGGCGGCACGTGCCTCCTCGGGGCCGCCGACGGTCTCCGCGGCGGCGTACCAGGCGTGGGTGGCGGCGGTCAGCGTGAAACCGCCGAGATCCGCGTACCCGCGCAGGTCGTGGCGGAGTTCGGGGCTGAGGGAGGCGAGGTCGGCGGAGCTGTGCAAGGAGGGTGCGGTCATATGAGGTCCGGTTCCTGGCAAGTGCGATGGGCGTCGGCGGCGCACGCACGGCGGGACGAGCCGCGCGGCGGCGCTCGCGGTGGCCCCACGATACGGGCGCGCTCCGCTCCGGCGCACACGCCCCATCCATTACGGAACCCCGGCCCGCGGCAAGACCCGCCCCCCTCCCAAGGCCATCTGCCCCCGCGCGAAGAGCGATCCGCCACGAACGTTCCGTAATGCACGATCCGTCCTCATACAGTCACGGCCGCGTCACGGAGTTCGTGGTGCCATGCCCCCCCATGTGCCGCTCTGCGACGTTTGCACTCACACGCACCACGACTCAGGGGGACGCCATGTCACAGCCTCATTACCCGCCGCCGTCCGAGCCTCCGCAGCCGGGCTGGGCCGCGCCACCGCCCGCACCGAGGAAGTCCGGCGACTGCGCCCCCGCTGCCCGAAGGACGGCGGGGCGCTTTCGTGCGTTCGGGGCTACTGCCTTCGATCCCACGTCGGCCACTCCCCCGTCTTGGGGTCGCGACCGCGCTGAAAGTGAGCAGCCGCGTCGGAACGGCCAGTCGCGCCGACCCTCATCCAGCTGCCTACGGCACCCCACAGGAAAAGGCCGCCGATCACAAGGCACCCGATCGCGATGGACAGATCGTGGGCCTTGGCGACAGCAAGGAAGCCGCTGAGCGCCCAGAAGCTGAGGAACAGGGCGACAACGATCCACAGCGCCTTACCCCAAGGGCTGAGCGGCTTTCGGGCTACGGGCGGAGTGCCCTTGGCTCTTCGCCAGGCGCCACGCACACCGAAGCCGAGACCGACGAGGACAGGCACGAAGGCGACAAGATCGGAGAGACCCGCCCAGTCGCCGGCGACGATACGGAAGATCACGAATGAAGCCATGACGGCAAGCGCCAGGCTGAGTACTGCGGCGCAAATTTTCCAGGACACGGATTTCATGGCCGCACCCTAGTGTGGCTCTGACCTGCGATATTAGAGGGTTCCGGTTGCCCCGCCCCGCTGGACGGCGCCGAGCTGAGACTGCCGCCTCTCCGACGGCAAGCATCACGGAAGGCAGGCGGTGGGGGCCTTCTGCTGCTCGACATGGGGGAGGGCTCCGCCCGGGGGGGGTGAGCGGAGCCCTCTGGGGCTCCACCCGGGGGGGTGAGCGAAGCCCTCGTCATCAACACTACTCCCGCCGATCTTGGCGGCAGGTTGCCCCGCGGTGCCGATTCGGTGAGGGCGACCCCGCCGCGCGGGCAATGGCCTGCCGGGGTGTGCGAGCGGGGCCGCACTTCCAGGATGCGACCGATACCGCCCCGGGTCATCCTGAACGAATGGACCACCGCGTGATCGTCATGCCGGTCTCGCCGGGCGGCGGCCGGCAGGTGCGCGTGGAGGAGGAGATCCTCGGCGTGGCCTTCAACGCGAGCGACCTGCTGGAGTTCCTTCGGCGCGCAGGCCTCGACCCGGACACGGTCGACGTCACCGACCCCGAGCTCATCGACTGGCGCGGCAACGGACCCGAGGCGTGGGAATGACGAGGGCCGGCCCCCTGCAGCCGTGATCTGAGCCATGGTCGGCCGCCCGTACCGCAACAAGCGGGCCACCTTGGGAGGTTCGGCGCTCGGGTGGGCGAGACGTGGTCATCTGCATCTCGGCCGAGCCAACGATCGCCAGGCCCCCGGAAACGGGCTGCGGCCCCGCCGGCCTGAGCCGGTGGGGCCGCATTCACGCAGGACAGCGGTGGCGAGACCAACCGCCTGCGGGTAGGCCGTGTGGGACTCGAACCCACAACCAATGGATTAAAAGTCCACTGCTCTGCCAATTGAGCTAACGGCCCGCACACCGCAGCATAGCCGGACGGCGGCCGTCGCTCCGAGCGCATTGGGCCTGTTGGACGCCGTCGCCGTCACGGAGGTGGCGACGGCGGCGGCCGTGGGCGTCAGCCGGGAGTGTCCGTGGGGGCCGGGGCGTGGTCGCGGAGGAACCAGTGGCGGGCGGAGGCCAGCCACCAGATGGCGGCGAAGCCGAGGACGACCAGGACCGCGACGGGCGCGTAGTTGAAGGTGTCGACGGTGACGGGACTCACCTGGGGGAGCATGAAGAGCACGGTGATGAAGCCGACCCAGGCGACGGCGAGGATGCCGATGGGGCGGGACCAGCGGCCCAGGTGCCAGGGACCGCGGTCGAAGGCGTCGCCCTTGCGGAGGCGCAGCAGGGTGGGGATGACGTACGCGATGTAGAGGCCGATGACGGCGATCGACGTCACTGCGGCGTACGCGGTGAGGTTGATCAGGTAGGGCAGGCCGAGGACGAGGGCGCCCAGGGCGGCGAGCCAGACCGCGTTGGTGGGGGTCCTGGTGCGGGGGTTGATGTGCCGCCAGACGGCGGAGAAGGGCAGCGCCCCGTCACGCGAGAAGGCGTAGATCATGCGGCTGTTGGCGGTGACGGAGGCCATCCCGCAGAAGAGCTGGGCGCCTATGACGACGAGCAGCAGCAGCTTGCCCCCGACGGCGCCGGCGCCGTCGATGAGGATCTGGGCGGGCGGTACGCCGGTGGAGGTGCCGAGGGTCTCGTCGTAGGACTGGATGGCGTACGTGAAGCCGAGCAGCAGCACGAAGCCGGCGATCCACGAGATCCAGATGGAGCGGACGATGCCGCGCGGGCCGGCGGTGGCGGCGTCGTGGGTCTCCTCGGTCATGTGGGCGGAGGCGTCGTAGCCGGTGAAGGTGTACTGCGCCATGAGCAGGCCCAGCAGCACGACGTACACCCCGCTTCCCCAGCCGGTGTTGTTGACGAAGTGCGTGAAGACGAACGAGGTCGACTGGTGCCGGTCGGGCACGAGGGCGAGCACGCCGACGATCAGCGCGACACCGAGCACGTGCCACCAGACGCTGATGTCGTTGAGCAGCGCGACGATGCGCACGCCGAAGGTGTTGAGCAGCCCGTGCAGCAGCAGGATCGCCGCGAACAGCACGATGGTGTGGCCGGGCGTACTGGCGAATCCGAACTGCAGGTCCAGGTACGCGTTGAGGAAGCTCGCCGCGCCGAAGTCGATGCCCGCGGTCACGGCGACCTGGCCCAGCACGTTGAACCAGCCCGCGAACCACGCCCAGGCGGCGGCGCCGCGCGCCGGGGCGAGCTTGTAGGCCCAGTAGTAGAGGCCGGCGGAGGTCGGGTACGTGGAGCAGATCTCGGCCATGGCGAGACCGACGACCAGGGTCATCAGGCCGACGCCGACCCAGCCCCAGGTGATGACCGCGGGGCCGCCGGTGTTCATGCCGAACGCGTAGAGCGTCAGGCACCCGGACAGCACCGAGATGATCGTGAAGGAGACCGCGAAGTTGGAGAACGCGGACATGCGGCGGGCCAGCACCTGCGTGTAGCCCAGTTGGGCCAGGCGTTCCTCGTCGGTGACCGGGGCGGCGGGCCCTTCGGCCGCGTCCGTACCTTTTGGAATTGTCATGCCCCCAGCGATTCCCCCGCCGGGGGCACGGCATGCGTCATGCGCTGGCTGAAATCGACCGTATTCACCCGCGCGTGACGGGGGTGTCTCCGCCGCGTTTCCGTCAGTCGCCGAGCGGCACGGAGACCGCCCGGTCCCGTACGGGGACCAGACAGCCGTCGTGCTCGCTGCACGCGCCGTAGGTGAGGAACACCCGCGCGCCGCGCTCGCCCGCGACCCGCCGGACCGGGAGCCGGAGGGTGACCTGTCCGTCCTCGTACACGGGCAGGCGTACGCCGAGGCCTTCGGGACTCAGGACGCTCTCCTACGAGTCTGTGGTCGCCGGGCCCGTGGACCGCAGCGCGCCCTCGGCGCGGATGCGCGTCGGGATGCCGATCCCGTCGACTCCGCCGTCGGGGAGGGCGAGGCTGTAGAGGTGGAAACCGGCCCGCTCCGGCCGCAGGACGGCGACGACCCGCGGCCCGTCGTCACCGGACTCCGGCTCCACCCTGACCGTCACGGCGACCCCGCCCTCCGAGAAGCTGCTCGCGACGGGAGGCGCGGGGCCGTCGCCCTCACCGGCCCCCGCGCAGCCGCTGAGCGCGAACACGGCGACGGCGCCGAGCGCGGCGGCCGCCGTCCGCGCGGGCCCCATCGCCCTCGCCCCGCCGGCTATGCCCATCGCCTCAGGAACGTCCCGACCTGGTCCGCCGACATCGTCCGGGCGTTGGAGAACTCGCCCTGGTTCGTGGCCACTTTGATCCGTCCCGAGGAGGGGTCGAGCACGACCAGTGCGGGGATGCCGCTGGTCTCCAGGTCGACGTAGCCCCCGGCCACATCGAGATTCCGGTCGAACTCTCCGACGTCCACGGTCACCACGTGGTATTTCGCCAGCAGCGCGGCCGGTCCCGGCTCCCGGAAGCGCTTGCCCAGGACGACGCAGTCCAGGCACCAGTCGGCGCCGAAGTCGATCAGCACAGGACGGCCGTCCTTCTTCGCCGCCTTCCGGGCGGCCGCGATGTCCGCGGCCGCGTCGCGCCGGGGGTCGTAGCCGTGCGGGGCCTTCGCCGGAGCCGGGGAAGACGGGGAGGCCGCAGAAGCCGCGGAAGCCGACGCGGTGGCCGGCGCCGCCGCGTCGGACGACGCCGCCGCGCCGGCACACCCGGTGAGCGCCAGCAGGGCGGCCACGGCCAGTAGTTTCCTCATCGTCTCCTCCATCAGAAGATGCCCTTGTAGGCGTCCCAGATGGACCAGATCATCACGCGTCCGCCGAAGGTGCCCTTGCCGGTGCCGGCGTAGCGGTACAGGTTGTTGGAGGTGTCCCGGGCAAGCAGGTCCGCCTTGCCGTCGCCGGTGATGTCGCCGATGCCGACGACCACGTTGTACGAGGCGCCCCAGTCGTTCGCGACCTTCACCCGGGCCTTGAAGTGACCCTTGCCGTCGCCGTTGTAACGCCACAACTCGTTCGACTTGTCCTGCGCCAGCAGATCGCCGAAGCCGTCGCCGTTCAGATCACCCGCTCCGACGAGCTTCTTGTCGCCGTCCCACGAAGCCCCGATCCGCTTGCCCGCCGCCAGTTTCCCGCTGCTCGTCGCAGCGAAAAGGTAGACGTCGCCGTTGGAGGACTTGCGCGCGATCAGGTCCGCGCGGCCGTCACCCGTGAGGTCACCGGGCGAGGTCAGCACGTTGTACGCCTGGAAGCCCTTCCCCAGCGAGATCCGGGGACTGGTCTTCGCGATCGCCCCCTTGCACCGTCCGGTGTAGCGGTAGAGCTCGCCGACCGTATTGCGCACCAGGGTGTCCGCGCAGCGGTCCCCGTCGAGGTCGCCGAAGGGAACGAAGCGGTAATCGGGGTTCCAGCCCTTGGAGGAACTGATCGCCATGCCGTCCTGCGGCCCGGGGCCGAAGGCGTCGAACTCCAGGAGGCCCGAGGACTTCAGCGCGACCAGTTCCCCGATGCCGTCCCCGTCGCTGTCACGCCAGGCGCTCTTGGCGCCGGCCAGCTGCGTCGTCCCCGTGGCGGCCGTGCGGGAGCCGGTGCCGTCGCCCGGATCCGCGGACAGCGTCCACGTGTAGAACCCGCCGACCTGGAGCGTGCCGTGGTCGTCAGTCCCGTTCCAGGTGGTGGTCACCTGCGCGCCCTCGTGCCCCGTGCCGTGAATGGTCCGCACGACCTTGCCCGCCCTGTTCCGGAAGCTGACGCTCCAGCTCACCGGCGGCCGGGACAGCAGCCAGGTGCCATGCCAGACGTTCTGGCTCTCGGAGGGCCAGCCCAGGTTCGTGTAGTCGTCCACGCGCGACTCGAGGACGGTGACCGGGGAACGCGGCACGCTCACCGGCTTGACGTGCACCCGCTGAGCGGCGTCCACGTAGGCCACGTTGCCGCCGAACTTGTCGACGGTCCAGGTGATCCGGCGGTCCGCCGACGGATCCCCGGCCGGCAGGTCCGCGAAGTCGGCCGTGGCCGCCGCCGTGCCCGCACCCTTGTGGAAGTCGGTCAGCAACAGCTTGCCCGCGGTCCGGTCGTGGCGGACGAGGAATCCGTCCCCGAGCAGCGCCTCGCCGGACGGGACAGGGATGTTCCTCTTCGCCGTCAGGTCCCACACACCCGCCTTGGCCGTGGGCCCGCAGGACCAGTACAGCCAGCGCCCCACGACCTGCAACTCCTGGGGAACACAGCCGGAACCGAGCGCGATGTCCGCGGAGGTCTTCTTCGTCTTCAGGTCGTAGGAGTTGACGCTGCCCTTCGTGGCCGCGGGCTTCCACAGCTTGGTGCCCCACACGGAGGCCGCCGAACGCGGGCGGCTGTGCGTGATGTTGTCGCTGGAGTACTGCTCGAAGTCCCCGACGTACTGGCGTGCGACGCCGGCGTCGTTGGTGACCGTGTAACGCCCCGAGGAGTCCACGATCCGGTTGTTCGGGTTCGGCAGCGACACCACCTGACCCGTGTTCTGGTTGATCGGGCTCTCGACGAATCCGCTGGACAGGTGCGCCGTGCGGCCGTTGCCGAGCGCGTGGAGCTCGATGCAGGCGGAGCCTGCCCGGCAGGGCTGGTACCAGGTGTGCAGGAAGGAGCGCAGGGTCCGCGGGCCCGGCTCGGGAGTCCCCGTCAGCGCGAGGTCGTAGTCGTACTGGACGCGTATCCAGCTGTCGGCGCCGGTGGCGACGGACAGCCGGCCGCCGCCGAGAGCAAGGCCGTCGATGGGCGCGGTCATCGGTGCGACAGGGGAGACCGACGTGACCGCGGGGGTCTCGGCCCCCGCCGCGGTGACGCGGCGGACCGCCCAGTCGGCGGAGTCGCCGCCGCCCGCGACCAGGACGCCGCCGTCGGGGCCGGTCGCGAGGTTGTTCGCCGCGTACTTCAGCAGCGTTCGCCATGCCCCGCCACCGATGGCGACGGCCGTGAGCGCTTCGCCCCGCTCTTCCTGGGGCTGGGATTCGGTGCGGGTGACAAGAATCCAGTCACCGGCCAGGGCCAGCGTGACCGTCGGCTGCGTCGAGGCGCCATCGAGCGGTGGGATGGCGGTCTGCGTCGGAACCGCGGCTGGATCGGCGCGCGGGACGGTGTAGGCGATCAGCTTGCCCGGGGCCTGACCGAGCACCTTGTCGCCGGAGAGCACGACCTTGCTGGGCTTGACCGCCAGCGAGCCGAACAGCTCCGCCGCCGTGTCCGCGGCGAAGTCCACCAGCACCAGCCGCGGGGTGCCCGTGCCGCCGGACAGGGTGATGACGGCGCCCTGGCGGTCCTGGGCAGCGACACCGACGACGCGCGGGGCGCTCTGCAGCAGGCCCTCCGCGGGCAGCGGTACATCGGTCACCTGGCCGTCAGCCGCGTGCAGGACGTGCAGCGCTGTGACCGCGCCGGAGGCCGCCTTCTCGTACGTGACGGCCGAGGACTCATTGAAGGCCCCGGACCACTCCTGGCCGTCCGGGCGGGTGATGTTCGTGGTGCCGCCGGTCGCCAGGTCACGCACGACGACATCCCGCGAGTTACCGGGCGCGGTCGCGTACAGGCCGGTGTTGAGCCGCCCCGTCACCGAGGAGAGGGAGGGTGTCGTGGCCCCCGTGGCGTAGTCCGTCCACAGATTGCCACTGGTGCCCTCCTGTTGGTGCAGGTAGCCGGTGGGACCGGCGGTCACCACGGTCTCGCCGCGCGGTATGTAGCGCGCGCCTGCCGAGATCACCGCCTCCGCCGGCGCGCTCCCGTCCGCCGCGGCCGTCCCCGGCAGCGCCGCCGGCACCCCGGCGGCGGCCAGCACGACGGCGACGGCGATCGCCCGCGCCCTGCGGGACCTTTTCGTGCTCCGCATGTTCCCCACCCTTGTCCCCGGCATCAGAAGACACCCTTGAAGGCCTGCCAGCCGGTCGCGATCTTCACGCGCGCGGCGAAGGTGCCGTTGCCGTGCCCGGTCTGGCGGTAGAGGACGCCCGAGGCGTCCCGCGCGACCAGGTCGGCCTTGCCGTCGCCGGTGATGTCCCCGACGCCGACAACCACGTTGTACGAGACGCCCCAGTTCTTGGCCAGCAGCACCCGGGCCTTGAAGTGACCCTTGCCGTCCCCGTTGTAACGCCACAACTCGTTCGACTTGTCCTGCGCCAGCAGATCGCCGAACCCGTCGCCGTTCAGATCACCCGCGCCCACGATCTTCTTGTAACCGGTCCACTTCGAGGCGATCCTGACCCGGGCGGCCAACTTGCCCGCGCTCGTCGCCTTGAAGAGATAGACATCACCGGTCGAGGCCTGACGCGCCAGCAGATCGGCACGCCCGTCACCGCTCACGTCACCGGGCGAGGTCAGCACGTTGTACTGCTGGAAACCCGTCCCCAGCGAGGTGTACGGCGTCGACGGCGTGACCGCCTTCCCGCAACCCGGCTTGTACGCCCGCAAGGTCCCACTGCTGAAGCGCACCAGCACGTCATTGCACCGATCACCGCTCAAGTCCCCGAACGGCACGGCGGTGACGGTGGCGGGCCACCCCGTGCCCGAGAGGGTGCCCGAGAACTTCCCGGCGCCATCGCCCTTCTGGAAGGCGAGGGTGCCGGAGGAGGTGAGCGTCAGCAGGTCGCCGAAGCCGTCACCGCTCGCGAAGTCTCGTCGTACGGCCGCTCCGCCGCTCAGCTTCACGGTTCCGGACGTCGTCAGCGCCGCGCCCCTGCCGTCGGCCGGGGTTGCTCCGAGCGTCCAGGTGTACGCGCCGTTCGGCAGGAGGGCGCCCTTGGCGTCCCGGCCGTCCCAGGCCGCGCTGACCGTAGCCCGGGCCGCGCCCCCGCTCACCGTGCGCACGACCGCGCCGGTCGCCTTGTGCCTGACCACCAGCTTCCACGACGCGGCGGGCTTCGACAGCCACCACTTGCCGCGCCACCCCACGGGGGTCGAATCGGTGTCGGCCGTTGTCCCGACCTGCGCGTCCGGCACGCTCAACGCGGAGGCGGGGACGCCGGCGTTGAGGATGTGGACGTTCTGGTCGGTGTCGGAATATGCGATGTAACCGGTGTACGGGTCCAGCGACCACGCCGTGCCGGTGTGCTCGGCCAGCTGCCGCTTCACCACGGTGCCGCTGTGGAAGTCGTACAGCGTCAGGCCACCGTCCGCGACGCGGTTCACGGCGAACCCGTCACCGAACCGGAGCGCCCCGTCGGTCTGCGGAAACGCGAACTGCTTCTTCGTCAGGGTGTCGTAGACACCTGCCTTGACCACGTCCCCGCTCAGGCAGAACCAGTTGACCCAGTGGCCCACCGCGGCCAGGCTCGCGGGGCCGGAGCACCCCTTCAGCGCGAAAGTGGTGATCCGTGCGCCGGTACGGAGGTCCTGGGCTGCCACGCCCGTCGTCCCTGTCGACGTCCACAGGGTGCGCCCCCACAGGGCCCACCGCGACCCCAGGTCGAGGCTGCGCAGGACGCTGCCGGTGTCGAGGTCCGTGAAGTTGTAGTTGTCGTTGCCGTGCCGGAACCAGACGACAGCCGTCCGGCCCGAAGCAGCGCTGAGCGCCACGTCCTCGGGACCGGAGAAGCCCGTGGCGTGCTCGGTCACGGCGCTCGCCGGACCGCCGTCCGTGACATAGAGACTCTGCGCGTCGCCTGCGTCGGCGGCGGACGCGAAGCCCGTGTACACGACCCGCCCGTCACCTGTGGCCTTGAACATCGGGCAGTCCGTGGTGCACTTGCCGTGCCTGCGCGCCACAGGAGCTACCGGCTGCCGCCCGCCGTACTGCACCTGTGTGGTGCCGCTCAGATCACGGCCGTAGAAGGCGGTGCGACCGTCGCCGTTCTCCAGCGTGAAGAGCCGGCCGTTGGACACCGCGAGCTGCTCGACGGCCATCGGCACAGGCGGCAGGTCGACGACGCGCACGACCTGTGGATGCCCGTCGGCATCGGCGGTGATCCTCCCGATTCCGTAGTCGGTGGCGGACTCGCCGCCCGCGAAGACCAGACTGCCGTCCGAGGCCGGCACCACCTCCTTGGAGGCGCGGGTGACGAGAGTGCGCTCGGCGGAACCGTCGAAGGGCACGGCGGACAGCCGCCACACGGCCGTCAACGAGTCCGCCTCCCCGTACTCCGGCACATGGCGCGCCACGACGAGGGCGTCACCCACCGTGCCCACGACCGCGGCGTCGTCGGACAGCGCGACGGTGTGTACGGGGGCGTCCCAGTTGCCGTGCGCGTAGACCGCCACCGCGCCGGACGCCCGGGTCAGGACATACCGCGATCCGACCACCGACGTCGAGTCGGCGACGCCCGCGGGGAGCATGACCGCCTTCCCGCTGGCCACATCGACCCAGGCGTAGTGGGCCGTGGACGCGCCGGGGATGTCGACATGCACCACGAATCCGTCACTGGCTCCGTGCGGAGAGAACGGGAAGACCGAGCCCTCCGGCAGCCCGGTGACCGGGACGTCCACCGTGGTGCCGTGGTCGTTGTGCAGGAGGTGCAGCCCGGCACGCTCCGAATTGACGTTATGACCGGTGAGGACGGTGTGTCCGTAGGCCTGCATGTAGTACTGCTCCGCGGGCACGGTGACGTTGTCCACGGTGCCGTTCGCCATGTCCCTCAGAACCACCTGGTGCCGGTACTCGAGAGCCACGATGTCCGAGAAACCGTAGGTACCGGGCAAGGCCGTGTTGTGGTGTCCCGGGTCGTCCAACTGCACCTGGGTACCGTCGTTGCGGGTCCACCACAGAGCTCCGTTCAGTGAGGCAGTCCGGTACTGGAGAAAGCCGGAGACACCTGCGCTCTGCAGCAACGCCCGCTTCGGCATCGAACGGGGTGTGGCAGGGACGATCGTCTCCTGCGAGGTCGCGGCCTGCGCCGGCGTCTGCGGTGGACCGTAGCCCACGGCAACCGCGCACGAAAGGACTGCGGTCATGGCGGCGATGCGGACGAGGGCACGTCTGGCCACCCGTTCCTCCTGAAAATCACGAAGAACACGAAGAAGGTGGAGCGGCACAGCAGGTCAGTGGTGTCGCGGCGTCCGGCGCCGCGGAATCCCCCAAGCCCCCCGGCTTGTACCCCCCACGCAATTGTCATGGACGATAACAGCCGCCCCACAGGCCCCGGAAGCCGAGGGGGGCAACACGAAGGGGCCCGGCAGGTGGTGTTCACCTGCCGGGCCCCTTCGTGTCGGGACGTCGCTCAGTCGGCGTCAGCCGTTGCGCTTCCAGCGCGGCTTGTCGTCACGGCGGCCGAAGGAGCCGGTGCCCGTGCCGGTGCCGGTGGTGCCGGGGCGGTGGTCGTCACGACGGCCGTACGGACGGCGGTCGTTGTTGTCGCGGTCGCGCCCGAAGGACGACGGGCGGTCGTCACGGCGGTCACGGTTGAACGGACGGTCGTAGGAGCGGGCGGCCGGGCGCTCGTCGCGGTTGTACGCGGGGCGGTCGTCACGACGCTCGTAGGACGGACGGGACGGACGCTCGTCACGACGGTCACGGCTGTTGTACGACGGACGGTCGTCACGACGCTCGCGGTTGCCGTACGACGGACGGTCGTCGCGGCGCTCACGGTTGCCGTACGACGGGCGGTCGTCACGACGCTCGTGGGACGGACGGGACGGACGGTCGTCGCGGCGGTCGCGGTTGTTGTACGACGGGCGGTCGTCACGACGCTCGTAACCGCCGCGGTCACGGTCGCGGTTGCCGTACGACGGACGGTCGTCGCGGCGGCGCTCGTAGCTGCCCCGGTCGTCGCGGCGCTGGAAGGTGCGCTGCTCGGCCGGCTCGGCGGGAGCCTCGGCCTGCGCCGGGACGGCCGCGGCGGCGACCGCCTCGGCGGCCTCGGCCTGGGCGGCGGCGACGGCGGCCTCGGGGTCGTCACCGCGCTCGCGGGCGGCGCGGGCGGTGAGGCGGTCGGCCTCGTCGCGCAGTTCGGCGGCCCGACGCTGCGCGCGCTCGAGGGACTTGGTGAGGTCGGCGACCTCACGCTCGGCCTGCTGCGCGGCGTTGCCGGCCGCGTCGGCCTGGACCTCGGTCAGCGAGCGGGCGCCGGTGATCTTGGCGACGTCCTCGTCGAACGCGCCGGCACCGCCGACGATGTGGCGCGAGGCGTCGACGCCCGCGTCCTCCATCAGCCGGAAGATCTGCTTGCGCTGGTGCGGCAGGGCCAGGGAGACGACCGTGCCGGACTCCCCGGCGCGGGCGGTGCGGCCCGAGCGGTGCAGGTAGTCCTTGTGGTCGGCGGCCGGGTCCACGTTCAGCACCAGGCCGATGCCGTCGACGTGGATGCCGCGCGCCGCGACGTCTGTGGCGACCAGGACGTTGACGTAACCGTCCTTGAAGTCGGCCAGGGTGCGGGTGCGCGCGCCCTGGGTCATACCGCCGTGCAGGGCGTCGGCCTTGACGCCCGCCTCGCGCAGCTGCTCGGCGACGCGGTCGGCGCCCATCTGGGTGCGGACGAAGATGATGGTGCGGCCCTTGCGGGCGGCGATGGCCGCGGTGACCGGCGCCTTGTCCTTGGGCTTCACGATCAGCACGTGGTGGGTCATCGTGGTGACCGCGCCCGCGGAGGGGTCGACCTCGTGGGTGACCGGGTCCTTCAGGTAGCGCTTGACCAGCGTGTCGATCTCGTTCTCCAGCGTGGCGGAGAACAGCAGCCGCTGGCCGCCCTTGGGAACCAGGTCGAGGATCTCGGTGACCTCGGGCAGGAAGCCCATGTCGGCCATCTGGTCGGCCTCGTCGAGGACGGCGATCTGCACCTGGTCCAGCGAGCAGGCGCCACGGTCGATCAGGTCACGCAGCCGGCCCGGGGTGGCGACGAGGATGTCGACGCCGCGCTCCAGGGCGTAGATCTGGTTCTGCATCGAGGTGCCGCCGCAGACGACCTTCATCTTCAGGCCGAGCACGTCGCCGTACGGCTGCAGGGCGTCGGCGACCTGCATCGCCAGCTCGCGGGTCGGGGTGAGGATCACACCGCGCGGGCGCTTGCGGTCGGTGTGGCCGCCGGAGAGCTGCGTGAGCAGCGGCAGGCCGAAGGAGAGCGTCTTGCCGGAGCCGGTGCGGCCGCGGCCGAGGATGTCCTTGCCGGCCAGGGCGTCGGGAATCGTCGCGGCCTGGATCGGGAAGGGGGTGGTGACACCGTTCTGCGCCAGCTTGCGGACGATGGCCTCGGGCAGGCCCAGGTCGCCGAAGGTGGACTCGGGGGCCTCGGGGGTCTCGGGAGCGACGTGCTCCTCGGTGACGGCCCCGGCCGTGCTCTCGGTGGTGTCGTTGGTGTCGAAGGGCATGGCGGAACGGTCGGCAGTGTCAATAGACATGCTGAAGCTAAAACCTCTCGGAGATTTCGGCACGCGCCAGCTCCGGAGGTTGCTTACAACCGCCTCGATGCGGTCAGCCACAGGAGAAAAGGAACGCGCCAACGCGGCGCGTCTCGGTTCGGCGCCGGGCAATGGGATCAAACGATCTACCAGCATACGCATAGGTGGCCACTTTGGCCAATTCGGCCCTGCGCCCCTCAGGCGGCCCCGTTCACCGACGGCGCGCTGGAAGGGGACGGCTCGGGCGAGGGCCCGCCGGAGGGCGGCGCCGAGGACCCACCGCCGCTGGGCGACGACGAGGTGGAGGGCCGGTCGGTCGGGGACGCCGGCGTGGAGGGCCGGGACGACGACGAGGGCCGCCCCGAGGGCTTGCCGCTGTGCGGACCGCCCGGACCCTGGGTCGGCCCCGGCACCGATTCCTGCGCGCTCGCCGACGGCGACCCCGAAGGAGACGCCGAATGCCCCGGCCGGCCCGGGCGGCCCACCGGGGCACCCGGACCGGCGCCGGGCATGCCGAGCCCGCCGTCCGAGCCGGCACCCCCGGCCCCGCCGTCCTCGCCGGAGATCCCGGAGGAGATCCCGTCCGGCTTGGCGTCGCTACCCGTGCCGCCGACGGTCATGCAGCCGGTCAGGGACCCCAGGGCGAATACGGGAAGAAGCAGTGCGGCCGCCGTGCGCGCGCGGGCTGTGGCAGGGGTCACGGGAGCACCTCGGAAGGTCTGAAGAAGTCTGGAGTGGGTCTGGAGGCAGTCGCCCGGCGAAGCGGGTTCCCCGCTGCCCAACGGGCCCGCGGCCCCTGGGGACACGCCCGCGGCCACACGCCGCCCGGCCGGCCCTCCCGCGGTGCCGTTCGGATACCGTCCGGGGCATGGGAAGCGGCATGGGAAGCCGGCCGGCACGGACAGTGGGCGACCCGCCGCGCCCCCGGCGGGCGGCACCGCTGCGCGAACAGGGCCCGGTGGTCGCCGTCGTCGCGCTCGGCGGGGTGATCGGGGCATTCGCCCGCTACGGCGCGGGGCTGCTGTGGCCCACCGCGACCGGGGCCTTCCCGTGGACGACCTTCCTGGTGAACGCGGCCGGCTGCGCGGCGATCGGCGTGCTGATGGTGGCGGTCGTGGAGCGCCGGCCCTCGGCGCACCGCCTCGTCCGGCCGTTCCTGGGCACCGGGGTGCTCGGCGGCTTCACGACCTTCTCGACGTACACGGTCGACGTGCAGCGGCTGCTGGCCGCCGGGCATGTCGCCGTCGCCCTGGTCTATCTGGCGGCCACGCCCGTGGCCGCCCTGCTCTGCGTATGGTCCGCGGCGGCCCTGACCCGCCGCGTGTGGAGGACGACGTGATGATGCTCACCGGCCCCGCGCTTCGGCTCACCGTCCACGTGGGGGAGAACGACACCTGGCACCACCGGCCGCTGCACAGCGAGATCGTGCACCGCGCCCACGCCGCCGGACTCGCCGGGGCGTCGGTCTTCCGCGGCGTGGAGGGCTTCGGCGCCGGCTCGGTCGTCCACACCTCGCGTCTGCTGTCGCTCTGCGAGGACCTGCCGGTCATGATCGTCGTCGTGGACAGCGCCGAACGGGTCAGGGCATTCCTGCCTCAGCTGCGGGAGCTGATGACCACGGGTCTGGCCACGGTCGAGGAGGTGGAGGTCGTGCACGGCACCGCCGGAGGTGACGAGGGGTGAACTGGCTGCTCGTCGCCGTCGGCGCCGCGATCGGCGCGCCCCTGCGCTATCTGACGGACCGTGCGGTCCAGTCGCGGCACGACGGCGTCTTCCCCTGGGGCACCTTCACCGTGAACATCGCCGGCTCGCTGATCCTGGGCGCGGTCGCCGGCGCGGTGGCCGCCGGCGCGTCCACCCGGCTCCAACTCCTGCTGGGCACCGGACTGTGCGGCGCGCTGACCACGTACTCGACCTTCTCGTACGAGACGTTGCGGCTGGCCGAGGGCGGCGCGCGCCTCTACGCGGCCCTCAACGTGGCGGGGAGCATCGCCGCGGGAGTGGCCGCCGCCTTCGCGGGCGCCGCGCTCGTGTGACGCAATCCGCGTCGGACGCTGCCCGATCGCCCGGCTGTCCCGGACAATGGGCGGTGTGCTGGAGATGTCACGCGAAGCGTTCGAGGAACTGGTCAGCGACGCGCTGGACCGGATCCCCCCCGAGCTGGCCCGGGTCATGGACAACGTGGCGGTGTTCGTCGAGGACGAACCCGACCCGGCCGACCCCGGTCTGCTCGGCCTGTACGAGGGAACTCCGCTGACCGAGCGCGGCGAGTGGTACGCCGGGGTGCTCCCCGACCGCATCACGATCTACCGGGGCCCGACCCAGCGGCTGTGTTCCACCACGGAGGAGATCGTGGAGGAGGTCGCCACGACCGTCGTCCACGAAGTGGCGCACCACTTCGGCATCGAGGAGGAACGCCTCCACGAGCTGGGCTGGGGATAGCGGGGCATACGGGAGGGAGGAGACGGGCATACGTCGGCAATGCTCCGAGATCTGCCGCACCGCGTCCGGTCCGTGCTGCGCCGTGCCCTCCGGCGCCCCTCTCCTGCTCTTGGTACATCTCGTCCAACCCGTCCGGCCCGTCAAACACGTTCGGCCCGTTCAGCTCATCCGGCCCCCGCCGGCACCGCGCTCGACGCGCCGCGCCGCCCCTGGCTCACGGCGCTCGCGCTGGTCGCGGTCACGCTGATCGGCGGCTGGCTCGGGCTGGTGGTGCTGGGGAGCATCAAGGAGCCCGTGGGGCCGATGAACACCCGCATGTCCCTGCATCCCGCGTGGACCGGGGACACCAAGGTGAACGTGGCACCGCTCGGAGCCCTGCAGCTGGACAGCCACGACGGCCCCCTGCGGCTGGTGGTGGACGTCGACACCCTCGACCCGGAGCGCGCCGAGGGCCTGGTGCGGCACCCGGAGCGGCTGAGCGGCCTGCCGGACGAGGTCGCCGCGGACGTGCGGAACAGCACCGTCGAACTCGCCGTGCGGTCCTCGCTGGCCGTGCTGACCGGCGCCACCGCCCTCGGCCTTGCGGTCTACCGCAGGCCCCGCAGGGCGCTGGCCGCCGGCGGTCTGTCGCTGGCGGTGCTGGCGGCCTGCGCGGGCACGGCGTACGGGACGTGGAACCCCCGCAGTGTCCTGGAGCCCAAGTTCTCCGGGCTGCTGAGCAGCGCGCCGTCCGTCGTCGGCAACGCGCGCAGCATCGTCAGCGACTTCGACGTCTACCAGCAGGAGCTGGCGCGCCTGGTCACCAACATGACCCGGCTGTACGACGCGACCTCCACGCTGCCCGCCTACAACCCCGACCCGTCGACCCTGCGGGTGCTGCACGTCTCGGACATCCACCTCAACCCGGCGGCGTGGCAGATCATCCGGTCCGTCGTCGCCGAGTACCGGATCGACGTCATCGTGGACACCGGCGACCTCATGGACCACGGCACCGCCGCCGAGAACGGCTTCACCGCCGCCATCCCGGACCTGGGCGCGCCCTACGTCTTCGTACGCGGCAACCACGACTCCATGGGCAGCCAGCGCGCGGTGGCGGCCCGCAAGGGCGCGGTGGTGGTGGACGACGGGAAGTCGGTGGTCGTGAAGGGGCTGCGGATCGCCGGCATCGGCGACCCGCAGTTCACGCCGGACCGCTCGGTCGAGGCCGCAGGCGACCCCGCGGAGCGCCGGGCCGGCCAGCGGCTGGCCGATTCCATCCGGCGGCAGGACGCGGCCGGCCACACGGTCGACATCGCCATCGCCCACAACCCCATCGCGGCCGCCGAGACGGACGGCACCGTCCCGTTGATCCTGGCCGGGCACACCCATCAGCGCGATGTCAGCGTCCTGGAGCACGGCAGCCGCCTGATGGTGCAGGGCACGACGGGCGGCGGCGGGCTGCGGGCAGTGGAGGGCGACACGCCGCAGAAGGTGGAAGCCTCCGTGCTCTATCTGGACCGCGACAGCCACACCCTGCAGGCCTGGGACGAGATCACGCTGGGCGGGCTGGGCCTGTCCACGGCGGAGGTCTCCCGCCATCTGCCGGCGGAGCGGGAACCGGGACGCGAACCGTCGCCCGCGGTCTCCCCGACGGGCGGGCGCTAAAGCGTTTTGGCGATCCCCCGCCGCATCCCATATGCTTCTCACGTCCCCGACGGCCGAAACACCGCCCGGCGGGCCATCAGCCCTCATCGTCTAGTGGCCCAGGACGCCGCCCTTTCAAGGCGGTAGCACGGGTTCGAATCCCGTTGGGGGCACGCACTGACCTGTGCGAGACTGTGTCTCGCACAGTGAAGCGCAAAGCTGGGTCCTGTGGAGCAGTTTGGAGTGCTCGCCACCCTGTCAAGGTGGAGGCCGCGGGTTCAAATCCCGTCAGGACCGCGCTGGCTGGGTAGCTCAGTTGGTACGAGCGATCGCCTGAAAAGCGATAGGTCGCCGGTTCGACCCCGGCCCCAGCCACAGCAGCCCGCAAGGGCAGGAACCCCCGCCGAGATCCTCGGCGGGGGTTCTGCGTTGTCCGCGGGTCGTCCATGGGTCCGTCCACGGGCGGCGCGCGACGCCGCGCGGTCAGCCGACCGGGAAGAGCGGCCAGCCGGCCATGAGCCCGCCGTCCAGGGTGAGGGTCTGCCCGGTGATGTACGAGGCCTTGTCAGAGCCGAGGAAGACCACGGCATCCGCGATCTCCTCCGGGGTGCCGGGGCGGTGCATCGGCAGGACGGAGTCCACCGCCCGGCGGAACCCGTCCGAGGCGGTGACCCGCTCGTACATGGCCGTCCGGGTGAAGCCGGGGGCCACCGCGTTCACCCGGATGCCGTGCAGCGCGCCCTCGATGGCGGCGACCTTGGTGACGCCGATGACGGCGTGCTTGCTCGCCACGTACAGGGAGGCGCCGGGGAAGCCCATCTGGCCGTAGGTGGAGCTGATGTTGACGATGCTGCCACCGCCGCCCGTCTTCATGGCGCGGAACTCGTGCTTCATGCTCAGCAGCGTGCCGCGCACGTTCGTGTCGAAGACGGCGTCGTACTCCTTGTCGGTGGTCTCGTCGATGCCGCCGGGGGTGCCCTCGGTGCCGGCGTTGTTGAAGGCGACGTCGATCTTCCCGTACGTCTGTACGGCGTGCTCCATCAGGTGCTGTACCTCGGCCTCCAGACGCACATCGGCCCGGACGAAATCCGCCCGGCCGCCGAGCGCCGCCAGTTCCCCGGCGAGCTGCTCGCCGGCCTCCTGGTGGCGGCCGGAGACCACGACGTTCGCGCCCTGGCGCGCATACGCTTCCGCGGTGGCACGGCCGATGCCGGTGAGCGCGCCGGTGATCACAACGGTGGGAGCGGCCATGGTGGGGGTCCTTCCTGCGGACGTGCCGGGGTCGTGGGTCACGCGTGCGGAGCCCCGGCCCGCGGGGAGCGAGGGGACAGGCCCGCTTCCCAGGGGGACTCCGCTCCTGCATCGTCTCCCCGGTGCGGGGATGCCGCACGTCGCGCGCAGGGGGGCGTGACCGTAATGGGTTCGCCCGCGGGCCGTGCGCAATGCGATGCTGGAACGCGCTATGCCTACGCAGCCCACCACCCCCGCATTCGCCGAGCTCGGCACCCGGCTGACCGAGCTGACCCTGCGCGACGCGCAGCGCCTCGGCCGCCGGCTCGACGGCGCACGCCGAATTCGCAAGCCGGAAGCCCGTACGGCGGTGCTGGCGGAGATCGGGGCCGAGATCGACAAGGCCGCGCTCAAGGTCGAGGCGCGGCGCACGGCCATACCCGCGATCTCGTATCCGGAGCAGTTGCCGGTCAGCCAGAAGAAGGACGAGATCCTCGCGGCGATCCGGGACCACCAGGTCGTGATCGTCGCGGGCGAGACCGGCTCCGGCAAGACGACCCAGATCCCCAAGATCTGCCTGGAGCTGGGCCGCGGCGTCCGCGGCCTGATCGGCCACACCCAGCCCCGCCGGATCGCCGCCCGCACGGTCGCCGAGCGCGTCGCGGAGGAGCTGCACACCCCGCTGGGCGAGGCGGTCGGCTGGAAGGTCCGCTTCACCGACCAGGTCGGCGACAGCACGCTGGTCAAGCTGATGACGGACGGCATCATGCTGGCCGAGATCCAGACCGACCGCGAGCTCCAGCAGTACGACACGATCATCATCGACGAGGCGCACGAACGCAGCCTCAACATCGACTTCATCCTGGGCTACCTCGCCCAGCTGCTCCCCCGGCGCCCCGACCTCAAGGTCGTGATCACCTCCGCGACGATCGACCCGCAGCGCTTCTCCCGGCACTTCGGCGACGCCCCGATCGTGGAGGTCAGCGGGCGGACGTATCCGGTCGAGGTGCGCTACCGGCCGCTTCTGGCGGAGGGCGATGGGGAGGCCGACGAAGCGGACCGCGACCAGGTCACCGCGATCTGCGACGCCGTCGACGAGCTCCAGGCCGAGGGCCCCGGCGACATCCTGGTCTTCCTCTCCGGCGAGCGGGAGATCCGCGACACCGCCGACGCGCTCAACAAGCGGCAGCTGCGGTTCACCGAGGTGCTGCCGCTGTACGCGCGGCTGTCCTCCGCCGAGCAGCACCGGGTGTTCCAGCGCGGCACGGGCCGCCGCATCGTGCTGGCCACCAACGTCGCGGAGACCTCGCTCACCGTCCCGGGCATCCGCTACGTGATCGACACGGGCATGGCCCGCATCTCCCGCTACAGCCACCGCACCAAGGTGCAGCGGCTGCCGATCGAGCCGATCAGCCAGGCCAGCGCCAACCAGCGCAAGGGCCGCTGCGGCCGCCTCGCGGACGGCATCTGCGTCCGGCTGTACTCCGAGGACGACTTCCTGTCCCGCCCGGAGTTCACCGACGCCGAGATCCTCCGCACCAACCTGGCCTCCGTCATCCTGCAGATGACCGCCGCGGGCCTCGGCGACATCGCCCGCTTCCCCTTCATCGACCCGCCGGACGCCCGGAACATCAAGGACGGCGTCCAGCTGCTCCAGGAACTGGGCGCGCTGGACGGGCAGAAGCTCACCGGGACCGGCCGCAAGCTCTCCCAGCTGCCGGTGGACCCGCGGCTGGCCCGCATGGTGCTGGAGGCGGAGCGCAACGGCGTCGTCCGCGAGGTGATGGTCATCGCGGCCGCGCTGTCCATCCAGGACCCGCGCGAGCGCCCCCAGGAGAAACAGCAGCAGGCGGACGAGAAGCACCGCCGTTTCGCCGACGAGACCAGCGACTTCATGGCGCTGCTCAACCTGTGGCGGTACGTCCGCGAGCAGCAGAAGGAGCTGTCCTCCTCCGCCTTCCGCCGGATGTGCCGCTCGGAGTTCCTGAACTACCTGCGCATCCGCGAGTGGCAGGACATCTACAGCCAGCTGCGCACGGTCGCCAAGACGATGGGCATCCACCTCGCCGAGGGGGACCACGAGGTCAACGCCCAGCATGTGCACCAGTCCCTGCTGGCCGGCCTGCTGTCGCACATCGGCCTGAAGGACACCGACAGCAAGAACGAGTACCTGGGCGCCCGCAGCGCCAAGTTCGCGGTCTTCCCCGGCTCGTCGCTCTTCAAGAAGCCCCCGCGCTGGATCATGTCCGCCGAGCTGGTGGAGACCTCGCGGCTGTGGGCGCGGGTCAACTCCCGCATCGAGCCGGAGTGGATCGAACCGCTCGCCCAGCACCTGGTGAAACGGTCCTACAGCGAGCCGCACTGGGAGAAGGACCAGGCCGCGGTCATGGCCGTCGAGAAGGTGACGCTGTACGGCGTGCCGATCGTCACCGACCGCAAGGTCAACTACGGGAAGATCGACCCGGAGACCAGCCGCGAACTGTTCATCCGCAACGCGCTGGTGGAGGGCGACTGGCGGACGCACCACCAGTTCTTCCACGACAACCGCAAACTGCTCGCGGAGGTCGAGGAGCTGGAGCACCGGGCGCGGCGCCGCGACATCCTCGTGGACGACGAGACGCTCTTCGACTTCTACGACCGCGTGGTGCCCGAACACGTCGTGTCCGGGGCCCACTTCGACTCGTGGTGGAAGCAGGAACGCCGGGAGAAGCCGGAGCTGCTCACCTTCGAACACTCCATGCTCATCAACGAGAACGCCGAGGCCGTCACCAAGGACGACTACCCCGACTCCTGGCGCCAGGGGAAGCTGAAGCTGCGGGTGACCTACCAGTTCGAGCCCGGCGCCGACGCGGACGGCGTGACCGTCCACGTCCCGCTCCAGGTGCTCAACCAGATCACCCCGGACGGCTTCGACTGGCAGATCCCGGGCCTGCGCGAGGAGGTCGTCACCGAGCTCATCCGCTCGCTGCCCAAGGCGATCCGCCGCCACTACGTACCGGCGCCGAACTACGCGAAGGCGTTCCTGGACCGGGTCGTACCGGTGCAGGACCCGCTCCCGGAGACGCTGGCGCGCGAGTTGCAGCGGATGGTGGGCGTGCCCGTCACGGCCGAGGACTTCGACCTCGCCAAGGTGCCCGACCATCTGAAGATCACCTTCCGGGTGACCGACGAACGGCGCCGCAAGCTGGCCGAGGACAAGGACCTGGAGGCGCTCAAGCTCAGCCTCCGGCCGAAGACCAAGGCCGCCATCACCAAGGCCTTCGACGCGGCCGGCTCCATCGGCATCGAGCGGCGCACGGGCCTGAAGCAGTGGACCGTGGGCACCCTGCCGCGCACCTTCGAGACCCGGCGCGCCGGCCAGCCGGTCAAGGCGTACCCGGCGCTGGTGGACGAGGGCGAGAGCGTGGGCGTGCAGCTCTTCGACACCGAGGCCGAGCAGGCCGAGGCGATGTGGCGCGGCACCCGCCGGCTGATCCTCCTCAACGTGCCCGCCAACCCCGCGAAGTTCGTCGCGGACCGGTTGTCCAACCAGGACAAGCTCGCCCTGTCGCGCAGCCCGCACGGCTCGGTGGCCGCGCTCTTCGACGACTGCGTGACCGCCGCCGCCGACCGGCTCATCGCCGACAACGGCGGACCGGCGTGGGACGAGGAGTCCTTCCGCAAGCTCTACGACTCCGTGCGCGCGGAGCTGGTCGAGCTGACCATCAAGACGGTGGGGCAGGTCCGCCAGGTGCTGGCCGCCTGGCAGGCCTGTGAGCGCCGTCTGAAGGCCACCCAGAGCCTGGCACTGGTCGCCAACCTCGCGGACGTCAAGGAGCAGCTGGCGGCCCTTGTGCACCCCGGTTTCGTGACCGGCACGGGTGTACGCCGGCTGCCGGACCTGATGCGCTACCTGGTCGCCGTGGACCGGCGGTTGCAGCAGATGCCCAGCGGCGCCCAGCGCGACACCACGCGCATGGAGAAGGTCCGCGAGATCCAGGGCGAGTACGCCGAGCTGCTCGCCGCGCGGCCGGCCGGGCGGCCCCTCCCGGAGCGGGTCGGCGACATCCGCTGGATGATCGAGGAGCTGCGGGTGAGCTACTTCGCGCACGCCCTCGGCACCGCGTTCCCCGTCTCCGACAAGCGCATCTTCAAGGCGCTCGACGAAGCCTGGGGCTGACCCCGCGCCGACCCCCGCGCCCGGCCCGGAGCCCGCCCGGTATCCGGTTCGCTTTCACCCTCTGACCTGCTGTACAGTCTTCCTCGTCGCCAGGAAAGAGGGCGGCGAAACCTGGTCCTGTGGAGCAGTTTGGAGTGCTCGCCACCCTGTCAAGGTGGAGGCCGCGGGTTCAAATCCCGTCAGGACCGCAGTAAACGAAGGCCCGGATCCCCTGGATCCGGGCCTTCTCGCGTGGTACGCCTGCCTCATGGCTTTGACTGGCGCCGGACGGCCGGCACGGGACGCGAGCGCCGCCGCGGGCACCGCCGGGGGCGGGTCCGCCGCCGACGCGGCCGGGAACGGCACACCCGGGCCGGTCGCGTTCGGCGCCGGCAGACGCCACCGCCCGGTCCGCCACCGGCCGTTGGCGCGGGCGGCGGAACCGCGGCGGAGTGCGGAAGGTCACTACCGCACTGGGAACATCCGGGGCAAGACCCGTGCATGTGACGGGAGTCACGCGAAGATTTTCGAGTCTGGGGGAACTTGAGGTCTCCTGGGGAACCGTCAATTTAATATGTGCAATTGCACCGTGCTCATGAGCCTCACGTCCACACAAGACGGACACATCACGCGCACAAAAAAGATCGCACCGGAGCCGGCGGACTCCGGTGCGATCAACGTTCCTTTGGGCTTCCCTGATGGGGGCAGGGACCCGGTGGAGCGGACGTTTCGGCAGGTTGGGGGCCCTGCGCGAAGGCCCGTTGGATCAGGTCAGGCCTCGCTGCGCTGCTGCGGAATGCCCGCCAGCAGTGCACGGACCTCCGCCTCGCGGTAGCGGCGATGCCCGCCGAGCGTGCGGATGGACGTGAGCTTGCCAGCCTTGGCCCAGCGCGTGACCGTCTTCGGGTCCACGCGGAACATCGTGGCGACCTCAGCGGGGGTCAGCAGCGGCTCGGCATCAGGGGTGCGAGCGGTCATGAGCGGCCTCCTCGAGAGAACCGAACCAACACGGTTCTTTCCTCTAAATTCTGCACCTTGACCCGCGTTGCCCGAAATGGCGGACGCGGGCCGAGTCGGTAATAGGACGAACGGCTTGTCCTCGGCACTACAACTACACCATCTGTCCAGCCGTGTCGGCCAAACCGATGGATTTGCCCTCTGAGGTGTCTAAGCTCGACGGAAGCCGATGGACCGGGCCATAACGGACAGTCACACCTGAGTGACGATCAGTCACAGCCAACCCACGAGCAACAGCCCCACCTCAAGGACTGCAATACCGGACATTCCGTCCCAAGCAGACGGAATTAAGGTCCTTACGGACCCGATGTCCCATATTGTCATGGGGGGTAGGGATGAGGGCAAGCCCCCTAAAGGTGCTTTACGTCACCCTTAGGCCAAAGGTACCGGTCGACCGTACTCGGGACCAAGGTCCCCCCGGCAACGGACTTCCGACGGTCCCTCAGCTCGCGTACTGCAGGTCCCGAACGGCCCGCCAGCGGTCGGTGAGACGCTCGTACGCCTCGCCGGCCCGGGACCCGTCCCCGTCACGCAGCGCCGCGAGGGCGTCCGCGACATCGGTGGCGGAGTGGTCGTCGGCGAGACGGTCCTGGGGGATGACGTGGACGAGACCGCCGTAGTCGAGCTCGACCAGCGACCGCGGGTGGAACTCCTCCAGCCAGCGCCCCACATCCACCAGGCCGTCGATCAGAGCACCCTCATCGAGTGAATCCTTCAGCACCCGAAGGCCCCGCGCCGTGCGCCGGCGGGCCTGCACCATGGGCGTCCGGTAGCGCATCACCGGCTGCTTGGACTCCCCGGCGCCTGCCGGCTCGTACTCCCGCTCGGAGTCGTCGAACAGCGTGAACCAGCGCACCGGAACGTGCCAGGTCGCGCCGCGGATCCACGGCCGCGCGTCGGCGTTCTCGGGCTTCTCGGCCCGCCAGGCCTCGTAGTCGGCCGCCGCCTGCTCCCGCACGACCTTGGGCAGTACGGCGTCCAGCACCGCGGTCGGGAACTCCTCGGCGAGCTCCTCCAGGGCCAGCCAGCCGCGCAGCCGGGTACGCCACGGGCAGACGTGCGTCACACCGTCCACGACGGCCACGAAGGCGTCCGGGCTCTCGTGCACCGGCACCGGCACCGGGGGGACGGGCAGGAGATTGGCCAGGGACTGGCGCAGTTCGTCCTGTGCGGTCCGTTCCGCGCCCGCCGCGGCATAGCGGTACCAACGGCTTCGTTCGGGCTCCGGGAAGGCCGCCAGCGGCTCGTACACGCGCAGATACGACGCGTACGGGACCAGAACCGATGACAAGCCCACACCCGCTCCCTCACGACGGCATCCGCCCTGGCATCGTCCCACGTCGCTTCCCCCACCGGGAGTGATCCACGACACTGGAAGCATGCACAGCAGCAGGTGGCTCTACTCTTCTCGCAACCGGCCCTCCCCACCCGCTCGGAGGGCGACCTCTGGACATCGGGAGTCACCACAGTGACCGACGTACGTCAGACATCCGGCATCGTCTCCCCCTTGTGGACCCTGTTCCGATCGGATCAGGGAGGACACGAGCAGGTCGTCTTGTGCCAGGACCGCGCCACCGGCCTCAAGGCCGTCATCGCGATCCACTCCACCGCCCTGGGCCCGGCCCTCGGCGGCACCCGCTTCCACGCGTACGCCTCCGACGAGGAGGCCGTCGCCGACGCGCTGAACCTCGCCCGCGGCATGTCGTACAAGAACGCGCTCGCCGGACTGGACCTCGGTGGCGGCAAGGCCGTGATCATCGGTGACCCGGACACCGTCAAGTCCGAGGAACTGCTGCTGGCCTACGGCCGCTTCGTGGCCTCGCTCGGCGGCCGCTACGTGACGGCCTGCGACGTCGGCACGTACGTCGCCGACATGGACGTCGTGGCCCGCGCCAACCCGCAGTGGACCACCGGCCGATCGCCCGAGAACGGCGGCGCCGGCGACTCCTCGGTGCTGACCGCCTGGGGCGTCTTCCAGGGCATGCGGGCCGCCGCCCAGGCCAAGTGGGGCGACCCCACGCTGCGCGGCCGCCGGGTCGGCGTCGCCGGCGTCGGCAAGGTCGGCCACCACCTGGTGGAGCACCTGATCGAGGACGGTGCCGAGGTCGTCATCACCGACGTTCGCGGCGAAGCCGTCGAGCGGATCATCTCCCGTCACCCCCAGGTCACCGCCGTCACTGACGCTGACGTCCTGATCAGGACCCCGCTGGACGTGTACGCGCCCTGCGCGCTCGGCGGCGCCCTCAACGACGACAGCGTGCCGGCCCTCACCGCCACGATCGTCTGCGGCGCGGCCAACAACCAGCTCGCCCACCCCGGCGTCGAGAAGGACCTCGCCGACCGCGGCATCCTGTACGCGCCCGACTACGTGGTGAACGCGGGCGGCGTGATCCAGGTCGCCGACGAACTGCACGGCTTCGACTTCGAGCGGGCCCGCGCCAAGGCGACGAAGATCTTCGACACGACGCTGGCCATCTTCGAGCGGGCCGCGGCCGACGGCATCCCGCCCGCCGCGGCGGCCGACCGGCTCGCCGAGCAGCGCATGGCCGAGCGCACCCCCGCGGACCGCTGGCTGCGCCCCTCGGCCGCCAACTGACGGCACGGGTGAGCACGCCCCCGCCCGGCCGGGCGGGGGCGTGTCCTCCATCACAAAGCGGACACCGCGCCGCCCCGCCGTCGTACGGTGTGCCCGCGCCCGTCGTTCATCCGTACGGCCTTCGCCGGCCGCCCGGGACACGGGCCGCAGACTGGAGATTCGGTCGTTACCACGCCCCGGCAGCCAGACCGCGGCGGAAGAAGGTAAAATCACGACTGACCAGCCAGGACGGGCCCTCGGCGGGCCCCTGCTCCGACGCGCGTCGTGCGGGCGACGTACCGTGCGGCCTCGGAAGCAGGTACCGTTGAAGCCCTACGGACCGGGACTCTCCTGCGAGGGCCCGTTCCACATCGTGAACGCGTGTCAAGACTCGGGGCCGTCGAGCCCCACGTTGAGGGGGTCGAGCCAATGGGGCGCGGCCGGGCCAAGGCCAAGCAGACGAAGGTCGCCCGCCAGCTGAAGTACAACAGCGGCGGCACGGACCTGTCACGTCTGGCCGAAGAGCTGGGCGCATCGTCACCACTGCCGGTCAATCCGCCGGAAGTACAGGAAGACGACGATGACGACGAGCTGGAAGACGACCCGTACGCACGGTACGCGGATCTCTACGGCGACGATGAGGACGACGAGGACGAAGACGAGTCCGAGCCCTCGTCCCAACGTCGTCGCGCTTGACGCTGCACAATCCAATCCAGTGTGACCACTGACCCGGTCCGGGCGCGCCCGGACCGGGTTTCGTGCTGCCCGCCTCGCGGGGCACGGGCATCCGGATCGCGCCGGGCGCCCTAGTCCGCGTACACACCGGTGAGCTCGACGGCCTCGGCGCGGTCGCCCCGCTCCAGGACCTCGCCGGCCACCCAGGCCTCCAGGCCCCGGTCGGCCAGCGTCGTCAGCGCCACGTCCACCGACTCCTCGGGGACCACGGCGACCATGCCGACGCCCATGTTGAGGGTCTTCTCCAGCTCGTGCCGCTCCACCCCGCCGAGCTCGCCGACGGTCCGGAACACCGCGTCCGGCGCCCAGGTCGAGCGGTCCACGGTGACGTGCAGATGGTCCGGGACGACCCGGGCGAGGTTGTTGGCCAGACCACCGCCGGTGACGTGCGAGAAGGCGTGCACCTCCGCCGTACGCGTCAGCGCGAGGCAGTCCAGCGAGTAGATCCGAGTGGGCTCCAGCAGCTCCTCGCCGAGGGTGCGGCCGAACTCCGGGACCTCGCGGTCCAGCGCCCAGCCGGCCCGGTCGAAGAGCACATGACGCACCAGCGAGTACCCGTTGGAGTGAAGACCGGAGGACTCCATGGCGATCACCACGTCACCCTTACGGATGCGATCCGCGCCCAGCAGCCGGTCCGCCTCGACCACGCCGGTGCCGGCGCCCGCGACGTCGAACTCGTCCTCGCCGAGCAGGCCCGGGTGCTCGGCGGTCTCGCCGCCGACCAGGGCGCAGCCGGCCAGCACACAGCCCTCCGCGATGCCCTTGACGATGGCGGCGACCCGGTCGGGGAAGACCTTGCCGACGCAGATGTAGTCGGTCATGAACAGCGGCTCGGCGCCGCACACGACCAGATCGTCCACGACCATGCCGACGAGGTCGTGGCCGATGGTGTCGTACACGCCCATCCGGCGGGCGATGTCCACCTTCGTGCCCACGCCGTCGGTGGCGGAGGCCAGCAGGGGGCGCTCGTAGCGCTTGAGGGCGCTGGCGTCGAAGAGTCCGGCGAATCCGCCGAGCCCGCCCACGACCTCGGGGCGGGTGGCCTTCTTGACCCATTCCTTCATCAGCTCGACCGCGCGGTCGCCCGCCTCGATGTCGACTCCCGCCGCGGCGTAGCTGGCACCGGTGTTCTCGGACATGACTGTGAGGTGTCCTTGCGTCGTGTGCTTACGGACGACGGAGCGCGTCGGCGGCGTCGGGGCCGCCGGCCAGCTCGGTCTCCAGGAGGTGCTTGCCGAGCAGCTCGGGGTCCGGCAGCTCCATCGGGTACTCGCCGTCGAAGCAGGCGCGGCACAGATCCGGCTTGGCGATGGTGGTGGCCTCGACCATGGCGTCGATCGAGATGTACGCCAGCGAGTCGGCGTCCAGCGACTTGCAGATCTCGTCCACGGTCAGCCCGTTGGCGATCAGTTCGGCGCGGGTGGCGAAGTCGATGCCGAAGAAGCACGGCCACTTGATGGGCGGCGAGGAGATCCGGATGTGGACCTCGGCGGCGCCGGCCTCGCGCAGCATCCGGACCAGCGCGCGCTGGGTGTTGCCTCGGACGATCGAGTCGTCCACGACCACCAGGCGCTTGCCCCGGATAACCTCCTTGAGGGGGTTGAGCTTCAGACGGATGCCCAGCTGCCGGATGGTCTGGCTGGGCTGGATGAACGTCCGGCCGACGTAGGAGTTCTTCACCAGGCCCGAGCCGTACGGGATGCCGCTGGCCTCGGCGAAGCCGACGGCGGCCGGCGTGCCGGACTCCGGGGTCGGTATCACCAGATCGGCCTCGGCCGGGGCCTCCTTGGCCAGCCGGCGGCCCATCTCCACCCGGGAGAGGTAGACGTTGCGCCCGGCGATGTCGGTGTCGGGGCGGGCCAGGTAGACGTACTCGAAGACACAGCCCTTGGGCCTGGCCTCGGCGAAGCGGGAGGCGCGCAGCCCGTTCTCGTCGATGACGACCAGCTCGCCGGGCTCGATCTCCCGGATGAAGCTCGCGCCGACGATGTCCAGTGCGGCGGACTCCGAGGCGACCACCCAGCCGCGCTCCAGGCGGCCCAGCACCAGCGGGCGGATGCCCTGCGGGTCGCGGGCGGCGTAGAGGGTGTGCTCGTCCATGAAGACCAGGCTGAAGGCGCCCTTGACCTTGGGCAGCACCTGGCGGGCGGCCTCCTCGACGGACAGCGGCTTGCCGTCCTCGTCGGCCTGTCCGGCCAGCAGCGCCGTCACCAGGTCGGTGTCGTTGGTCGCGGCGACCTTGGTGGCCCGGCCGTTGCCCTGCGGCAGCGCGGCGACCATCTCGGCCAGCTCGGCGGTGTTGACCAGGTTGCCGTTGTGGCCGAGGGCGATGGAGCCGCTGGCCGTGGCGCGGAAGGTGGGCTGGGCGTTCTCCCAGACCGACGCGCCCGTGGTCGAGTAACGGGCATGCCCGACCGCGATGTGGCCCCGGAGGGAGCCGAGGGAGGTTTCGTCGAAGACCTGGGAGACCAGACCCATGTCCTTGAAGACCAGGATCTGGGAGCCGTTGCTCACTGCGATGCCCGCGGACTCCTGTCCGCGGTGTTGCAGGGCGTACAGCCCGAAGTAGGTGAGCTTGGAGACCTCTTCGCCGGGGGCCCAGACACCGAAGACGCCGCAAGCGTCCTGGGGGCCCTTCTCGCCGGGGAGCAGGTCGTGGTTGAGTCGTCCGTCACCACGTGGCACGTCTCCGAGTCTAGGGCAGGTTGCGGTGTCGTCCGAACGAGGGAACCCGACAAACCCGTGTTCTATGCGCGTAAACCCATGGGGCGCCTGCCCGTGTGACCTTCGTCCCGACCGCTCCTGAACCGGTCCTGAACCGCTCCTGACCGCCGTCAGGGCCGCAGCCCCGGGTCGCGGATCATGGCCGTCAGCTCGGCGGCGGCGCGGGTCGCGGGGGACGGGCGGCGCAGCGCGCGCTCCCATGAGGGGATGGTGACGCCGTCCCACCGGATGTCGTCCAGGCCGTTGGCACGGCGGAATGCCATGTCGCCCGAGGGGGTGGTGACAACCCTGGTCACCTCCGCCCAGGGCACGTGCCGGGTCCTAAGGTGCCGGCGCAGCCGCAGCCCGTCCGCGTCGGCCGTGATGCGCCACATGATGAGGCCCACCGCGTCCGCGCCGAACATCCAGCAGCCGGCGAGCCAAAGGGTCCAGTGCCACCAGCTGTCGCCGAGGTAGTCGTGCGACGCCAGGACGGCGGCCAGGCCCATCAGGACCAGTACGCCGGCGATCCGCGACACCGGGCCGCTCCGCCACCGCACGGGGCCCGCGCCGGATCGCAGGGCGGCGGCGGCCTCGGCCACCCGGGCCTCCGACTCGCGGCGGTGCTCCGCGAGCCTGCGCCGATGACGATCCGGGCGCGGCCTCGACCACGGCCGCGCCGAGGACACGTTCACCTCGGCCACCGGGCCGCCGGAGGCGTCGGTGCCGGCCAGTTCCAGGGCGCCCGCTTCGGCCGGCAGGCCGAACAGGAAGCTCTCGCCGCGGGGCGCCCCGCCGAAAGTGACGGCCTCGTACCTGAGGACCGGTGGGCCGTCCGCGTCGTCCACCGGGCGGATCACCGTGAAACCGTCCTCGTGCCGTGCCAGCACCCGCAGCGCCGGCGCGGGTCCACGGCGCACGGAACGGGCGCGGACCGCTGCCAGCGCCCCCGACAGCAGCAGACCCGCCCCGCCGCCACCCGCCACCAACGCCAGGAGCTGCAGTCCCGTGCGGTCGTGATACGGCTCCGCGGCGAGCCGCAGCCACCCGCCGTCGACGAGGACGGGCATCCCGGTGCCGCGCTCGTAGTCCTCCGGGATCATGACCTCGACGGAGTGCCGGCTCCCGTCCTCGAAGCGGACGACGATGTGGTCGTCGGCGCCGTTTGCGACGACGACCGCGGGGATGCGGGCGGCCGCCGCGGCGTGCGCCTCGTCCGCGCGGTCACCGGTGACCGCGATCACGGCGGCCACCGCCGCGACCGCCAGCCCCGCCGTCCCGGCGACGACCTGAACCACGCCGCGCCGCGCGGGGATCACCGGGTCCGGGACCGGCAGCGCGACGCCACCGGCCGCCTCCAGGGCGAGCGCCCGCTGACGACGCCGCATCCGCAGTCGCGCGACGACCGCCGCCCAGCTCCAGCAGAGCACGGCCACCACCACGACATCCGCCACACGCTCGGCGGTGCCGCCGGACCAGTTGCCGGGATCGGCCGTCCACAGCAGCAGCAAGGGCGCCGACAGCAGCGCCGCCTCGGGCAGCACGAACAGCCACACCATGTGGACGAAGAAGCCGACCGTACCGATCGCGTCCAGCCACGAGGGCCCGCAGGGCGCGGCCGTCGTGCACACCTCGTCCGGCGAGAACGCGATCGCGGCGATCACCGCCACCAGCAGCACCGGCGCGCACCACAGCGGGCGCGCCCAGCCCGGCAGGCGCACGGCGGCCCAGCGGTGCGCGTCGGCGGAGAGCCAGGGGCGGGCCGGTATGTCCGCAGGCGCGTTCTTCGAGGTCACCGGCGCATTATGCGAGGGCCCTCGTCAGCTCAGCCCATCAGGGGCAGGTAGGGGGCCAGGTCGGCGCGCTCGCCGCTCGCGGAGACGGCGCCGGCGGCGAGGGCCGCGTCCCACGTCGTGCGGCCGGTGGCCAGGCGCACCCAGGTGACGGGGTCGGTCTCGACGACGTTGGGCGGGGTCCCACGCGTGTGCCGGGGCCCGGGGACGCACTGGACGGCCGCGTACGGCGGCACACGGACCTCGACGGAGTTGCCGGGCGCCGTGACGGCGAGTGTGTCGGCCAGCAGCCGGACGACGGCGGCCAGGGCCTGCCGGTCCAGTGGCACGGGGACGCCGGTCGCCGCGGCGAGATCGTCACTGTGCACGACGAGTTCGACGAGGCGGGTGACGAGGAAGTCCGGCGCGCGCATCGCACCCAGCGTGATGGCGATCACGCGGAGCGGGTCGACCGCCTCGGGCAGCGCGACCCGCAGGTCGGCCAGCGCCGCCTCGAGGCGCCCGGCGACGTCGCCGGTGCCGAGCGCGGCCTCGCGGGTGTCGGCGTCCAGGTTGACGGCGATGCGGTTGGTGGAGCGGGCCCAGCCCGTCAGGTCCAGATCCGGTTTGGCCGGGGCCGGCTCGGCCAGCACCCGGGGGACCACCTCGATCTGGCGCGCCATGTGCACCAGCAGGTGGTGCACATCCCACCCCGGCAGCCCCGCGGAGGCCGCCAGCTGCTCCGCGCTCAGCGCCCGCGCGGCGTCGAGGGTGTGACCCGCCTGCGCGGTGAGCGCGGCGGCGGTCCGCGCCGGGTCGTAGGTGCGGGGGCGGCGGGCGGCGGGCGGCATGGCGTGCAGCCTACGCGCCGGCCGGGCCCCGCACCGGGACCGCGGCGGTCAGGCCTGGCGCGGCCGCTCGAAGGTGATCAGCAGACCCTCGACGGCGCCGGGACCGATGCGGCCCTTGACGTCGGCGGCGGTGATCGCCTTGAGCTGCCAGCCGTCCTCGGCGTGCTTGTTGAGCGTCTTCTCCAGCTTGTCGCTGTCGATCGCGTCCCCTATGAGCGACTCGCGGAAGTTGACGACCTTGTACTCGAACATCGGTCAGGACCCCTCGTCGTGGCGATGGTTGCCTTGCCTTGCCTTGCGGACGCAGGTTAACTCCCCACCGGGCGCACCGGTCCGGCCACCCGGTCGATCAGCGGTCCGTGTTCCACATCGGCGGAGAGCAGCGCCAGTTCGGCGCCCTCGCAGGGCGCCCCGAAGAGCAGCGTGTCGCGCAGCCGGCTGTCGCCGGGCGCGTGGTCGTCGTCGGGGATGGCGGAACCGGGCCGCACCGGGCAAGAGAAGAGCGGCACGCGGCCGGCGGTGTCGTCGGCGGCGTAGACCCACACGCGGGTGTCCTCGTCCTCACGGGACAGCACCCGCAGCACCGGCAGTTCGTCCCGGCGCAGCACCGCGGCCCGCCGCCGGGCCAGCAGCCCGGTGACCAGGAGCGTGAACCCGAGCAGGGCGACCGGGAGCAGGAACGGCACGGCCGCGGCGGCGCACAACGGCAGCCCGGCGGCGATCGGCACGAGCCCGCGGCGCAGCGGGGGCACCGGCGCGGGCAGTCGCAGGCGCACGTCACCGGCCGCGTTGGCCGCGAGCAGGCGCTGCCGGCGCCGGACCGCGAGCCGGTGGCGGGCGCCGGCCCAGGCCAGGGCGAGCGCCAGCGAGACCGGCAGGGCCACCGCGGGCTCCGCGAGCCACGCCAGCAGTGCCACGAACGACGGCGCCGACACCAAGGTGATCTGGGGCAGCCGGAACAGCCAGTACACCTGGGCCGCCGCCAGCCAGTAGTGCGGGGCCCCGAGGTCTCCGGGCGCCACGGCGACGGCCACCCCGACGGCGACGGCCAGCGCCAGGGCGCCCCACCGCGGCCGGGACCACGCGGCCGGCCGGCAGGCCGACCAGCGCCTGGTGTCACGGGCACGCCACAGGGGCAGTTCGCCGGGGGCTCTGCGGTCGCTCACGCCTGGAGTATGGGTCAGCCGTTCGTGCGCACGGTTACCAAAAGGTCAACGCGCCCCCGCGCCCAGCGGCACGGGGGCGCGTCAACGCGCCGTGCGATCAGCCCAGCAGCGCCGGGATCGTACCTTCGTGCGCCGTGCGCAGCTCGTCCAGCCCGATCGCGAACTGCCCCTGCACCTCGACCGATTCGCCGTCCACGACACCGATGCGGGTCGCGGGCAGACCGCGCGCGCCGCACATGTCGGTGAAGCGGAGCTCCTCGCTGCGCGGGACCGAGACGATCGCCCGGCCGGCGGACTCGGAGAACAGGAACACGAACGGGTCCAGCCCGTCCGGCACCACGAGCCGCGCGCCGTTCCCGCCGCGCAGGCAGGACTCGACCACGGCCTGCACCAGACCGCCGTCCGACAGGTCGTGGGCCGCGTCGACCATGCCGTCCCGGGAGGCCGAGATCAGGATCTCGCCGAGCAGCCGCTCGCGCTCCAGGTCGACCTTCGGGGGCAGCCCGCCGAGGTGGTCGTGGACTACCTGCGACCAGGCCGAGCCGCCGAACTCCTCGTGGGTGTCGCCGAGGAGGTAGAGGAGCTGGCCCGTCTCCTGGAACGCGACGGGCGTGCGGCGGGCGACATCGTCGATGACGCCCAGCACCGCCACGACCGGCGTCGGGTGGATGGCGACCTCGCCGGTCTGGTTGTACAGCGAGACGTTGCCGCCGGTCACCGGCGTGCCCAGCTGCAGGCAGCCGTCCGCGAGACCGCGGACGGCCTCGGCGAACTGCCACATGACGGCGGGGTCCTCGGGCGAGCCGAAGTTCAGGCAGTCGGAGACGGCGAGCGGCTTGGCGCCGGTCGTCGCCACGTTGCGGTACGCCTCGGCGAGCGCCAGCTGCGCGCCGGTGTACGGGTCGAGCTTGGCGTAGCGGCCGTTGCCGTCCGTGGCGATGGCGACACCGAGGTTGGTGTCCTCGTCGACGCGGATCATGCCCGAGTCCTCGGGCATGGCCAGCACGGTGTTGCCCTGCACGAAGTGGTCGTACTGGGAGGTGATCCAGGACTTGGAGGCCTGGTTCGGGGAGGCGACCAGCCGCATGACCTGGTCCCTCAGCTCCTCGCTCGTCGCCGGGCGGGGCAGCTTGTTCGCGTCGTCGGCCTGGAGCGCGTCCTGCCACGACGGGCGGGCGTAGGGGCGCTCGTAGACCGGGCCCTCGTGGGCGACGGTCCGCGGGTCGACGTCGACGATCTTGCCGCCGTGCCAGAAGATCTCCAGCCGGTCTCCGTCGGTGACCTCACCGATGACGGTCGCGATGACGTCCCACTTCTCGCAGATCTCCAGGAACCGGTCGACCTTCTCCGGCTCGACGACCGCGCACATGCGCTCCTGCGACTCGCTCATGAGGATCTCCTCGGGCGAGAGCGTGGAGTCGCGCAGCGGTACGTCGTCGAGGGTGACGCGCATGCCGCCGGAGCCGTTGGAGGCGAGCTCGGAGGTGGCGCAGGAGAGCCCCGCTGCGCCGAGGTCCTGGATGCCGACGACGAGCTTCTCCCGGAAGGCCTCCAGGGTGCACTCGATGAGCAGCTTCTCCTGGAAGGGGTCGCCGACCTGGACGGCCGGGCGCTTCGACGGCTTGGCGTCGTCGAAGGTCTCGGAGGCCAGGATGGAGGCCCCGCCGATGCCGTCGCCGCCCGTGCGGGCGCCGTACAGGATGACCTTGTTGCCCGCGCCGGACGCCTTCGCGAGGTGGATGTCCTCGTGCCGCATGACGCCGATGGCACCGGCGTTGACCAGCGGGTTGCCCTGGTAGCAGGCGTCGAAGACGACCTCGCCGCCGATGTTGGGCAGGCCCAGGCAGTTGCCGTAGCCGCCGATGCCCGCGACGACACCCGGCAGGACGCGCTTGGTGTCGGGGTGGTCGGCGGCGCCGAAGCGCAGCGGATCGACGACGGCGACGGGCCGCGCGCCCATCGCGATGATGTCGCGCACGATGCCGCCGACGCCGGTGGCCGCGCCCTGGTAGGGCTCGACGTACGAGGGGTGGTTGTGCGACTCGACCTTGAAGGTGACGGCGTAGCCCTGTCCGACGTCGACGACGCCGGCGTTCTCGCCGATGCCGACGAGGAGGGCGTCCGACTGCGGGGCCTTCTCGCCGAACTGGCGCAGGTGCACCTTCGAGGACTTGTACGAGCAGTGCTCGGACCACATCACGGAGTACATGGCGAGCTCGGCGCCCGTGGGGCGGCGGCCGAGGATCTCGACGACGCGCTCGTACTCGTCCTTCTTCAGTCCGAGTTCGGCCCAGGGCAGTTCGACGTCGGGGGTCACGGCCGCGTGCTCGACCGTGTCCAGAGGAGTGCGGCTCATGCGGTGACCAGCTTCTTGAGGATCGAGGTGAAGAATCCGAGGCCGTCGGTGCGCCCCGTCCCGATGAGGGACTCCACCGCGTGCTCGGGGTGCGGCATCAGGCCGACGACATTGCCCGCGGCGTTGGTGACGCCGGCGATGTCACGCAGCGAGCCGTTGGGATTCCCGTCGGCGTAGCGGAACACCACGCGGCCTTCCGCTTCCAGCTCGTCCAGGACGCGCTCGTCGGCGACGTAGCGGCCGTCGATGTTCTTCAGCGGGATGCTGATCTCCTGGCCCTGCTGGTAATCCGCGGTCCAGGAGGTCGTGTTGTTCTCCACGACCAGCTTCTGGTCCCGGCAGATGAAGTGCAGGTGATTGTTGCGCAACATCGCGCCCGGCAGGAGATGCGTCTCGGTGAGCACCTGGAAGCCGTTGCAGATACCCAGGACCGGAAGACCGTCCTTGGCGCCGGCGATGATCGAGTCCATCACGGGCGAGAAGCGGGAAATCGCCCCCGCGCGCAGATAGTCGCCGTAACTGAATCCACCCGGCAGGACGACGGCGTCGACCTGGTGGAGATCCTTGTCACGGTGCCAGAGGGCGACCGGTTCGGCGCCGGCCAGCCGCACGGCGCGCTGGGTGTCCCGGTCGTCCAGCGTGCCGGGGAAGGTGACGACGCCGACGCGTGCCGTCACGACTCCACCTTCACGACGAAGTCCTCGATCACGGTGTTGGCGAGGAAGGTCTCGGCCATCTCGCGGATGCGGGCGAGGGCGGCGTCGTCGACCGGACCCTCCAGTTCGAGCTCAAAACGCTTGCCCTGGCGGACGTCGGCGATTCCCTCGAACCCGAGGCGCGGCAGCGCACGCTGCACGGCCTGGCCCTGCGGGTCGAGGATCTCCGGCTTGAGCATGACGTCGACTACGACGCGTGCCACGGTCACTCCCGGTGGTGTGCTGCGGTGATGTCCCCAACCGTACCCTGCCAGAAAGTCTACGCGGGTAGATAAGCCGGAATGGTCCTGGAATATCGGGTGGCCGGATTGCCTGCGGACACCTCTGAGAAATTGTCCGGGCGCGCTCCCGGGAAAAGATTTCCGGATGTAAAAAGGGAAAGCATTGACCCCGGGCCGCCGACTTCGGTAGAACAACGGGGCCAAGGCAGGTTCCCCGCCTTCTCCATGAAAGGACCGGCATCCATGGCGCAGCGCGTAGTGGTCACCCTCTCCGACGACCTCGACGGCGGTGAAGCAGAGGAAACGGTCACTTTCGGCCTCGACGGGAAGTCGTACGAGATCGATCTCTCCTCCGGGAACGCCGAGCGGCTCCGCACCGCACTCGCGCCGTACGTCGAGGCCGGACGCCGGCACAGCCGGCTGGGCAAGACCTACAAGCACACCGCGCTGACCTCCGACCCCGCCACCGTCCGCGCCTGGGCGCGTTCCAACGGCTTCGACGTGCCGCCGCGCGGCCGCATTCCGAAGAAGGTCTACGAGGCGCACGCCGCCGCCAACTGAGGTCCGCGTCCGGCCCCCCGGCCGAACGGATTGGACAGCCACCCCCGTTGATCCGCTAGAGTCAGAGGCGCGCCGAGGGCAGGGCCGAAAGGCAAGGCTCACGGATCACGCGGGTGTAGTTCAGTAGCAGAACATCCCCCTTCCAGGGGGAAGGCGCAGTGTGCGAATCCTGTCACCCGCTCTGACTGCTCGACCGGTCTTAACGATCGGGTAGAGTGGTCGCGTCATGCGGACGTGGCTCAGTTGGTAGAGCATCACCTTGCCAAGGTGAGGGTCGCGAGTTCGAATCTCGTCGTCCGCTCTTGAGAAGAAGGCCCCGGTCATTCGACCGGGGCCTTCTTCGTGTGCGTCCGCCGTTCCAGGGTCCCGCCCGACGTGTGACGGTGCCCACATCGCGACGCGACAGGGCGACGGCGCCGGGCGGGTGGCGTAAGCACGTACCGGCCGGGCCACGCCGGGGAATTGGCTCCCGGCATCCGCGCGCGGGACGGCCGGCGGCACGCGCCACGGCAAAAGGCCCGGCGTGGTGTGTGCCGAGCACTCCCCGGGTTGGCTATAGTGGAGGACGCACCGCACGGGAACGCGCGGCGCATGCGGACGTAGCTCAGTTGGTAGAGCGCAACCTTGCCAAGGTTGAGGTCGCGAGTTCGAGCCTCGTCGTCCGCTCTCGATAGCGAAGGCCCCGGTCATCCGACCGGGGCCTTCGGCGTTCCCCCCGAGCGTGTCGCGGGGTGGACGCCAGGGCACACCGCCGATCCTGACGGGACCGCGCACCGCTCACGGCCCGGCGGCCGCGGTGCCCTATCGGGAGGTTCCCCATGCGCAAGTCCCTCCGGGCGTCCGCCGGCGAGGCCGTACGGGCCGTGTGCCGGGTTCTCGCCAGGGAGCTGGCCGAGCTGGGCGAGCTGTACTTCGCGATCGAGGGGTGGCAGCACGTGCCCCGCCGGGACGGACCGCCGCCCGGCCATCCGGAACGCCTGTGCCCCGAGGTGCCCCTGAGCCCCCTGGAGCGGACGCTGGCCTGTGAGCTGCGGCTCGGGCCGGCCGGCCGCTGACGGCAGGGACGCCTCGACCACCCAGCCACGCGCCCGTGGGCGGCGTACGGCTGACGCCGCGTCGGCCGCGTCGGACACGCGCGGCCTTCTGTCCACAGCCTGTGGACAGAAGACCGCGTGACGACGGAACGGCAGCGGGCCCCGGCCGAGAACGGCCGGGGCCCGTGTCGCCGGGGGCAGGCGGTTACCAGCTCAGGCCCGTGAGGCGTTCGTACGCCTCGATGTAGCGGGTCCGGGTCCGCTCCACGACGTGCGGCGGGAGGGCCGGCGGGGGCTGCTCGCCGCGACGGTCCCAGCCGGACTCGGCGGAGGTCAGCCAGTCGCGCACGATCTGCTTGTCGTAGCTCGGCTGGGCCCGGCCCGGCTCCCACTCGTCGACGGGCCAGAAGCGGGACGAGTCGGGGGTCAGCACCTCGTCCGCGATGGTCAGCGTCTCGCCGTCGAAGCCGAACTCGAACTTGGTGTCCGCCAGGATGATGCCGCGCTCGCGCGCGATGTCGCGGGCCCGCGAGTAGACCGCGAGGGTCGCCTGGCGCAGTGCGGCGGCGGTGTCGGCGCCGACCTGGCGGGCGACCTCCTCGTAGCTGACGTTCTCGTCGTGCTCGCCGACCGCGGCCTTGGTGGCGGGGGTGAAGATCGCCGCGGGCAGCTCGGAGCCGTCGACCAGGCCCTCGGGCAGGGCCACGCCGCACACCGTGCGGTCGGCCTGGTACTCCAGCAGACCGGAGCCGGTCAGGTAGCCGCGGGCGACGCACTCGACCGGCACCATGCTCAGCGACTTGCAGACGATGGTCCGGCCCGCCCACTCCGGCGGGGCGCCCGCGGGGAGTTCGGTGGACAGCACGTGGTGCGGCACGAGGTCGGCGATCCGGTCGAACCACCACAGGGACAGCTGGGTCAGGACGCGGCCCTTGTCCGGGATCTCGGTGGGCAGCACCCAGTCGTAGGCGGAGAGGCGGTCGCTGGCGACCATCACCAGCTCACCGGCCTCGTTCTGGTACAGCTCGCGCACCTTGCCGGTGTGCAGGTGGACGAGTCCGGGTACCTGCACGGGCTCGGGCTTCTCGACGAATCCGGACATGGGGCCTCCCCGATCGGTGGTTCGGCTCCCGATTCTCCCGTACGCGGCCCGGGCGGGCGCGACGCGGGGTGTCAGCCGTGCTTGCAGATGCGGTCCAGGAGATTGGCGGTGGCGCGCTGCACACGCTGGTCGACATGGCCGGGGCGGTCCAGCGCGGGCGACCAGGCGAAGGTTCCGGAGGCGAAGACGTACGCCCCGGACGGCGCCCGGTACAAGGAGGTCTCCTGGTGCGCCCGGCGGCCGGCGGAGTCCTCGTACGGGGAGTGCGCGAGCAGGATGCGCTCGGTGTAGCCGGGCAGCGGGGTGCGCGGGAAGTAGCGGTCCGCCTCGCCCGCCACCAGGCCCTCGATCTCGTCGCCCTCGCCGGCTCCGGCGGCCTCCCACAGCCAGTGATCGGCGTTGCGGACCACCAGGGGCGACGGCTCGGGCACCCGTCCCGAATACTGCACGCCCATCACCAGCTGCTCGGGCTCGCCCATCTCCCGCCACAGCGCGCTGCGGCCGGGCGGCGCGTCCCGGCGCTTGCGGCAGCTGAGCAGCCGGTCGGGGTCGCCTGCCGGGGACGGGCCCAGCTCGGTCTGCCAGTACATGGTGTTGGCGGAGAGGAAGACCAGCGAGGTGCCACCGTCCCGGGCGGCCTCGACGGCGCGCCGCATGGGGACGGTCCAGTACTCGTCGTGGCCGGGGAAGACCATGCCCCGGTAGCGGGAAGGATCGATCCTGCCGGCGTGCAGGTCACGGGCGTCGGCGTAGGCCAGGTCGTAGCCGTAGCGTTCCGCCCAGCGGATGAAGTCGTAGGCGTGGCCCACGTGCAGCGGCAGCCCGGCGCCCGCGTACGGCCGGTCGAAGGAGACCGTGACCGCCGCCTCCTCCTCGCCGAGCAGCCGGCCCTGCTCGTCCCAGGCGTGGTAAAGACTGGCGCCGGTCCGGCCGTTCTCGGGGTAGAGGTTGTACGCCTGCCAGGTCACGTCCGGCAGGAGCAGGAGCAGATCGGCCGCCCGGTCGTCGCGCACGGTGAAGGGGATGTGGCTGCGGTAGCCGTCCTGCGTGGTCAGCACGGCCACATAGGCGCCGGCGTTCCAGTAGGACGGGATCTGCAGCCGCCAGGACTGCCACCAGTGGTGGCACGAGACCGTGCGGCCCGCGGTGAGCGGCGCCGGCTGCACGATGCCGGAGAGCCGCGGGCTGGTGCCCACCTGGGCGGCGCCGTCGCCGCCGTAGTGGCCGATGCGGTAGACGTCGACGTTGTAGGACTGCGGCGGGTCGACGGTGACGCGGAAGTCGATCGCGTCGCCCGGGGCCACGGAGGCGCCGGTGGCGAAGCCCTTGATCTGGCAGCGCACATCGTCCGCGGAACGGGGTCCCGGGACGCGTGGCGCGCCGTGCGACTCGCCGCGGGACGCGGTCAGATCGACATACCAGGGGACGACCTGACCGGTGTCGTCCAGATACTGCGCGGTCCCGCGCAGCCAGGGCACCGGGCCCTGCCCGAACGGATCGGTGACGCCATGCGCCAGCGCTCCGGACTGCCAGCGATGGACCTGCTCCCTCACCACGATCTTCCCCTCCTCGCCGTCCCCCGAGGTGGTGTACGCGTGCCCAGGTCAAGGACATCACACAATGCGCTGTCCTGGTCACTGTTCGTGGTGTTTTATTGGACGGGATTCACGTCGACGGGACACATCCGGTCAACTTCCGGTCAGACAAGCCGTATCGGCTTCTCGGGGCGTACGCCCACGGCCGTGAGCCACGAGCGCAGGGGGGCCGCGTCCCCGTTCTCCACGAGCCGGAGCACCGGCCAGGAGAGGTCCCCCCGGCGGACCCCGCCGACCAGCAGGGCAGGGCCGTCCAGCCAGTCCAGTCCCGGGGCCGCGCCGGCGGTGTCCACGGCGGCGCAGCAGACCATCGCGGTGACGTGATCGGTGAGCAGTTCCCGGCCGGTGCGCGGCGGCAGCAGGTGGAAGACGGGGGCGAACGCGCCGTCCACGGCGGCCTGGGCGGCTGCCTCCTCGCGGGTGGTCTCCTCCCGCGCGGCTTCCTCCCGGGCCACATGCCGGGTGATCCGGGCGGCGAGCTCCTCGCTGCCGCCCGCCGACAGCCGGTCCAGCACCCGGGCCAGGGTCGCGCGGCCGGGCTGGTCGGGGGTGCCCGGCAGGCTGGCGGAGGCGCCCGTGGGGACGGATATACGACGGGGTCCGAGTGCCTCCGCCGGGTCGTGCGTCTCGTCGAGGACGGTGATCAGACGGGCCGCGTCGCTGCGCCAGATGCGGTCCACGACCTCTTCGGGATAGGTGTCCCAGCCGACCGGCGACCAGTCGGGGCCCTGCCGCCGCGGACCGCCGTGGAACAGCCGCGCCGCCAGGAGCGAGGCGGCCTCGTCGATGGTGCCCGGCTCCTCCAGCAGGTCGCACGCGGGACGCTCGCCCAGCCGCGACTCGAAGCCTTCGGCCAGCCGGTCCCGCCGCGACAGCTCGGTCAGCGCCGCCACCACGCCCGCGTCCAGCCGGGACGGCCAGCGCCCCATCCGCCAGGCCGGCAGCGCCACCCGGGTCAGCAGCCGGTCCCAGCCCGCGTAGGCGAGGCCGACCTGTTCCTGGGCCACGATGCGCAGTCCGTAGTCGACCGCCTGGGCCCGCTCCGAGGCGGCGCCGGCCACCGCGCGCTCCATCTCCGCGGCATGCACCTGGCAGCCGCGCAGCAGCAGTTTGGCGACCCAGCCGAGGAACGCGTACGCGGGCCGGCGTATCCATCCGGTGAGCGAGGGCTCGTACGCGGCCGTGGCCACCCCGACCGCCGCGTCCAGCCCGCGCACGAAGCGGCGGGCCGCGGCGATGTCCGGATCGGCCGCCGGACCCGTGCCCGCCACGACCGGCGCGAGCAGCGCCCGGAGTTCGGCGACCCGCATCCACCACATGAAGGGCGAGCCGATCACCAGGGCGGGGGCCTCCGGCGGGGCCTTGCGCCGCGTGCCGTGCGTGCGGTCCTCCAGCCAGCTGTCGCAGTCCGGGGTCAGCTCTATCGAGGAGGGCGCCGGCACCTGCAGGCGCACCGCGAGATCCCGCACCATGCGGTACAGGTCGGGGGCGGATCTCTCGGTGACCGCGACCGTGGGGCTCACGGCCGGCCTCGCCCGGACGATCACGGCCGCGACGCCGCCCGCGAGCAGCAGCACCAGCAGCGCGCCCGCGACGAACAGCCAGCGCACGATGTCCGAGGTCTCGCCGACGATCCGGCCCGTCGCGCCGCCGACCAGCAGCACGACCGCCACCGCGGCGGGCAGCAGCGCCACCGCCAGCGCGGTGCTGCGAATACGCAGTACGGCCAGCGCGCGTGCCCGCGCGACTGCTTCACCTGCTTCCCCGGCCAACGGTGTGCTCACCCCCAAGCTGCTGACGCGACTGCATGCCACCCACTGTCGCACCGCACACCGACACCGCAATGCCGGTGGGGCCGATTGTGCGGTGGTCGTGTGGTTTCGCAGTGCGCTTGCGCGGAACCCTAGTTGGGCCCCGGGCTCACGTCAGCAGGATGGCCAAGCCATCACCCCTTGGAGTGGCCTTGCCCAGGGTTCAGCCCCTGGCGGCCTTTTCCGCGATATCCGAACGATGGTGCGAGCCCTTCAGCCCGAGCCTCGCCACCGCCCGGTACGCGCGCTCACGGGCCTTGGCGAGGTCCACCCCGGTCGCCGTGACCGACAGCACGCGGCCTCCTGCGCTCACCACCCGGCCGTCGGCGTCCGCCTTGGTGCCCGCGTGCAGCACGTAGGCGTGCTCGTCCTTCGCGGCCACCTCGTCCAGGCCGGTGACCGGGTCACCGGTGCGCGGCGTGCCGGGGTAGTTCTCGGACGCCACCACGACCGTCACCGCCGCGCCCTCGCTCCAGCGCAGCGCCGGGAAGGCGGCCAGCCGGCCGCTCGCCGCCGCGCGCAGCAGCCCCGCCAGCGGGGTCTTGAGCCGGGCCAGCACGACCTGGGTCTCCGGGTCGCCGAACCGCGCGTTGAACTCGATGACCCGCACGCCGCGCGAGGTGATGGCCAGACCCGCGTACAGCAGCCCGGCGAAGGGCGTGCCGCGGCGCCGCAGTTCGTCGACGGTCGGCTGGAGCACCGTGCGCTCCACCTCCTCGACCAGGCCCGGATCGGCCCACGGCAGCGGGCTGTACGCGCCCATGCCGCCGGTGTTGGGGCCCTCGTCGCCGTCGTGGGCACGCTTGAAGTCCTGCGCCGGCTGGAGCGGGACGACGGTCTCGCCGTCCGTGACGGCGAAGAGCGAGACCTCGGGGCCGTCCAGGTACTCCTCGATCACGACCCGCTCGCAGGCGTTGGCGTGCGCCCGCGCGGCCTCCAGGTCGTCGGTCACCACGACGCCCTTGCCCGCGGCCAGGCCGTCGTCCTTGACGACGTACGGGGCGCCGAAGGCGTCCAGCGCCTCGTCCACCTCGGCGGGGGTGGTGCACACGTACGCGCGCGCGGTGGGCACCCCGGCCGTGGCCATCACGTCCTTGGCGAACGCCTTGGAACCCTCCAGGGCGGCCGCCTCCCGCGAGGGGCCGAAGCAGTCGATACCCCGGGCGCGCACCGCGTCCGCGACGCCGGCCACGAGCGGGGCCTCGGGGCCGACGATCACGAGGTCGGCCTCCAGCCGGGCCGCCAGATCCGCGACCGCCTCCCCGTCCAGGGGGTCCACCGCGTGCAGTCGCGCCGCCTCGGCGATGCCGGCGTTCCCGGGGGCGCAGTGCAGCGCCGCCACTTCGGGGTCGAGGGACAGAGCGCGGCACAGGGCATGTTCGCGGGCACCGCCGCCGATGACAAGGACGTTCACGGCGCCAAGGGTATCGGCTCGATGCCGGCTTCCCCCTGCCCCTCCCCGGGGCCGGCCGCACGCCGGACCTGCCGCGCGGCACCGGCGGCGTCACTCGATCGGGTGCTGCCCACGGGGCCCCATACCTGATCACGCGCCTCATAAGAGCGGAATTACCGCCATCCACTTCGCAAGCTCAGCCGTTCGGCGGTAAGAAGGGGGCTCCGTCATCGAAGTCGCGAGGGAGCGTGCAGGTGAGCCAGCCGGACATGTATCCCGAGGAGGTACCTCGGGAGGAACCGAAACGGCGGGCGCTCCACCGGCAGCGGGAGGACCTGCGGGCACCCTCGTTCCCGCTGGGCGACTGGGGCGAGCCGGCGGAACGGCTGGAGGAGCTGTACCGCTGGGCCGAGGCGGAGGCGCTGCGCACGGTCGACTGGTACCTCGCCGACCGCGTGCGCAAGCGGCTGTGGGCCCGGGGGCTGCGCGTCGCGGCCGCGCTCGCCGCGACCTCCGGCGCCGTGCTCGCCGTGACCGGCGAGGGTGTGCGCGACCGCTGGGCGTACGCCGCGCTGCTGCTGGCCGTCGTCTGCGTCGGCCTGGACCGGTACCTCGGACTGACCGCCGGGTGGATGCGGGACGTGGCCACCGCCCAGGCCGTCCAGCGCCGCCTGGAGGCGCTGCGCTACGACTGGGCCGCGGAGTCCGTGCGCGAGGTGCTCGGCCCCACCGAGGGCACCGCGGCCGAGGCGGCCGAGCGCTGCCTGACGGTGCTGCGCCGGTTCTCCGAGGACGTCTCGGAACTCGTACGGACCGAGACCGCGGACTGGATGCTGGACTTCCGGGCCGGCGGCGCCCCCCTGCGCACGCAGTCCCTGACCTGGGGATGGGGCGCGCGGAGCCCGGAGAGCGGTACGCCCGGCACCGGCGGGCGGTTCCCGCTGCTGCCGGGCGGCCGGCCGAACATGCCGCGCCAGCGGCCCCCGGAGGGGCCGCGCGCGGGCTGACCAGCGCCCTGAGGGACGCTAGCTGAAGACGATCATCGATCCCTGGCCGAGCGACCGTGTGGCCGCCGCGTGCAGCCCCAGCCACACGTGCCGCTCCCGCGCGAAGGGGCCGCCGTCGCCGGAGGCGGGCGCGGCGGCCGGCTCCTCCAGGTCGGTGGGCCCGGCCGGCGGCACGGGCGGGGGCGGCGGGTTGAGCGGGTCGATGCCGATGACGGGCGCGACGAAGTCCAGCTCGCGCAGCAGCCCATGGGCCGAGCCCAGGGGGCCGCCGCCCTCCAGCAGTTCGTCGTTGACCAGCGGGAAGGGGAAGTCCAGCGGCACGTACGCGCCGGCGTGGTCGTAGTGCCACACCAGGTGCGACTGCTGGGCGGTGGTCTCGAACATCTCCAGCAACTGCTCGTAGTCACCGCCGAGTTCGTCGACAGGAGTGACGGCGAGACCCTGGATGTGCAGCAGGTACGCCCGGCGCAGGAAGTGCAGTGCGTCGTAGTCGAAACCGGCGACCGGCGCGACGTCGCCGGACAGGCCCGGCATGTAGCTGTAGACGGGCACCGGCGGCAGACCGGCGTCGCTCAGTGCCTTGTCGTAGCGGGCGATTTCCTCGGCGAACGGGTTGTCCGGGCTGTGGCAGAGCACGTCCACCAGGGGAACCAGCCACAAGTCGCAGGCCACAGGCGCTCCAAGTCCTTCCGTGCGTGGTCGGGCCAGCGTAGTGGGCTAGGCGCCGGGGGGCCGCCGCATCAGCCCGAGAGAGTGGTCGTTGAATTCCTCCACGATCCGCTGGGCGGTCTCCGGATCGCGCTTCTCGACGGCGCCCACCAGTTCCACGTGGTCCGCCCAGCACACCCCCTCCAGGGACGCGCGGGCGCGCAGGAAGGGCACCTCGTACGCCCAGGTCTGCATGCGGATGCGGTCCAGGAACTCGGCGACATGGGCGTTGCCCGCCAGCGCGGTCAGCTCGCGCCAGAAGCGGATGTCGTAGCCGATGAGCACGTCCAGCGCACCCGCGCGGGCGGCCGGCGCGGCGGCCTCGGCGCGGCGGCGGACGGAGGCGAGCGCGGCGGGTTCGACCTCGCGCATGCCGCGTGCGGCGATCCGGCGGAAGATGCCCTCCACGACCAGGGTGCGGGCCTCCACCATGGAGCGGAACTCGGAGTCGGTGAAGCGGCGCACCTGGAAGCCGCGATGGTGCTCGACCTCCAGCAGACCCTGCGCGGCGAGGTCCACCAGCGCCTCGCGCACGGGGGTCGCGGACACCTCGTACAGCTCGGCGATCTCCTTCACGGTGAAGTGGCGTCCGGCGACCATGCGGCCGGTGAGCACCTCGTCGCGCAGGGCGTCGGCGATCTGCTGGCGCAGACTGCTCCGTCTGACGGGGCCGCCTGCATCTGCACCATCCCGCATGCCCGGTGCCTCCCTCGGATGTGCGTGCGCCTGAATGCGCCTCACCCTATGCGAGGCCCGGCCGCGGGTGGCCCGCGCCTGTGGCAGGGGTCACGCGCGGCCGGTCCGGTTCAGCGGGTGTACTCGTCGGCGACCGACAGGGCCGCGTCGAGGAGGGCGAGGCCCTCCTTGGCCTCGGCCTCGGTGATGTTGCAGGCGGGCACCACATGGGTGCGGTTCATGTTCACGAACGGCCACAGGCCGCTCTTCTTGCAGACCGCCGTGAAGGCCGCCATGGGGGCGTTGGCCTCGCCGGAGGCGTTGTAGGGGACCAGCGGCTCGCGGGTCTCCCGGTCGCGCACCAGCTCCAGCGCCCAGAAGGCGCCCAGGCCCCGCACCTCGCCCACCGACGGGTGGCGCCCGGCCAGCTCGCGCAGCCCGGGGCCGATGATGTGCTCGCCGAGCGCGGCGGCCTGGGTGACGACCCCCTCGTCCTCCATCACCCCGATCGTGGCGACGGCCGCGGCGCAGGCCAGCGGGTGGCCGGAGTAGGTGAGGCCGCCGGGGTAGGGACGGGTGGCGAACGTCTCGGCGATCTCCTCGCTGATGGCGACGCCGCCGAGCGGCACGTAGCCGGAGTTCACGCCCTTGGCGAAGGTCAGCAGGTCGGGGACGACATCGAACTGCTCCGCGGCGAACCAGCTGCCGGTGCGGCCGAAGCCCGCCATGACCTCGTCCAGGGCGAGGACGATGCCGTACCGGTCGCAGATCGCGCGGACGCCCGCCAGGTAGCCGGGCGGCGGCACCATGATGCCCGCCGTGCCCGGCACCGTCTCCAGCACGATCGCGGCGACCGTCTGCGGTCCCTCGAAGACGATCGTGTCCTCCAGGTGCTGCAGCGCGCGGTCGCGCTCCTGCTCCTCGGTCTCCGAGTGGAACGGCGAGCGGTAGAGGAACGGCGCCCAGAAGTGGACGACGCCGGCCGAGCCGGTGTCCGAGGGCCAGCGGCGCGGGTCGCCGGTCAGGTTGATCGCGGCGGAGGTGGCACCGTGGTACGAGCGGTAGGCGGAGAGCACCTTGGGGCGGCCGGTGTGCAGCCGGGCCATCCGTACGGCGTTCTCGACGGCCTCGGCGCCGCCGTTGGTGAAGAAGATCTTGTTCAGGTCGCCGGGGGTGCGCTCGGCGATCAGCCGGGCGGCCTCGGAGCGCGACTCCACGGCGAAGGCGGGCGCGAAGGTGACGAGTTTCGCGGCCTGCTCCTGGATCGCGGCGACGACCTTGGGGTGCTGGTAGCCGATGTTGGTGAACACCAGGCCACTGGTGAAGTCCAGGTAGCGGTTGCCGTCGTAGTCCCAGAAGTACGCGCCCTCCGCCCCGGCGACCGCGAGCGGGTCGATCAGGCCTTGCGCCGACCAGGAGTGGAAGACGTGCGCACGGTCGGCGGCCTTCACGGCGGCGCCGGTCTCGGGGTCTGCGTAAGGAGGGGTCATGGCCCCAAGGCTAAGCAGACGCCCCGGTGGGCTCCCATTGGCACCCTGTATGACGGTGGGCGGGCGCGCCGACAGGTTGTACGGCGCGCCCGGCCCCTTCTCCGTCCGGTGCGGCTACAGGAACGAGTTGATCTCGATCGTCTCGGTCCGGCCGGGGCCGACGCCGATGGCGGAGATCGGGGCGCCCGACATCTCCTCCAGTGCCTTCACGTACGCCTGCGCGTTCTTCGGCAGGTCGGCGAAGGTCTTGGCCTGGGTGATGTCCTCGCTCCAGCCGGGCAGCGTCTCGTAGACCGGCTTCGCGTGGTGGAAGTCGGTCTGGCTGAACGGCAGTTCCTCGACGCGCTTGCCGTCGATCTCGTAGGCGACGCAGACCGGGATGCGCTCCCAGCCGGTCAGCACGTCGAGCTTGGTGAGGAAGAAGTCGGTGAGGCCGTTGACCCGGGTCGCGTACCGGGCGATCACCGCGTCGAACCAGCCGCAGCGGCGGTCACGGCCGGTGGTCACGCCCCGCTCGCCGCCGATGCGCCGCAGGGCGTCGCCGTCCTCGTCGAACAGCTCGGTCGGGAAGGGGCCGGCGCCGACGCGGGTGGTGTACGCCTTCAGGATGCCGATGACCCGGCTGATCTTGGTGGGACCGATGCCCGAGCCCGTGCAGGCGCCGCCCGCGGTCGGGTTGGAGGACGTCACGAAGGGATACGTGCCGTGGTCGACGTCCAGCAGGGTGCCCTGGCCGCCCTCCAGGAGGACGACCTTGCCCTCGTCGAGCGCGGAGTTGAGGAGGAACGTCGTGTCCGCGACGTAGTCCTTGATCTGCTCGGCGTAGCCCAGGTACTCCTCGACGACCTGGTCGATGCTGATCGCCCGCCGGTTGAAGATCTTGACCAGGACCTGGTTCTTGTCGTGGAGCGCGGCCTCGACCTTCTGCCGGAGGATCGACTCGTCGAAGAGGTCCTGCACCCGGATGCCCACGCGGTTGATCTTGTCGGCGTACGCCGGGCCGATGCCGCGGCCGGTGGTGCCGATCCGGCGCTTGCCGAGGAAGCGTTCCGTCACCTTGTCCAGGGTCTGGTGGTACGGCGTGATCAGGTGGGCGTTGCCGCTGATGACGAGCTTGGACGTGTCGACGCCGCGCTCGTTCAGCCCGCTCAGCTCGGAGAGCAGGACCGCCGGGTCGACGACGACGCCGTTGCCGATCACGGGGGTGCACCCGGGCGAGAGGATTCCGGAGGGCAGAAGGTGCAACGCGTACTTCTGGTCACCGACGACCACCGTGTGGCCGGCGTTGTTGCCGCCCTGGTAGCGCACCACGTAGTCCACGGAACCACCGAGCAGGTCGGTGGCCTTCCCCTTGCCCTCGTCACCCCACTGAGCACCGAGCAGCACAAGTGCGGGCACAGGCGTACACCCCTTCCGGGCGGGGCATGTCCAACGTGGCTCCCCATGTCGGGGAGAGCGGTCGGACCGGTGCCCCGGAATAGACGAAGCCCCTGGCGCAAGGCAGCGCAAGGGGCTCTTGCACCGAGATGTTACCTGAGGAAGGACCAAGGTGTCGGCTCAGCGACCGGTCGGGCAGCCCCTGCTCGTGGTCATCGACCCTGCCGCCCGTGTCATGGACGGCGAATCCGTACGCATCGCGAAGGATGTGCTGTGCGGGGGATCGCCCTCCGTGAAAATCGCACTTCCGGAGTCCGACGAAGAGGCCATACGGGCGCTGGAGCACCGGGGGAGGCGGCGCCCGGTCGTGGTGGGCGACGACGCGGCGCTGCTGCGCACCGTGCGGGCGCTGTACGGAGCGCGGGCGCTGGGCGAGGCCGTGGTCGGACTGGTCCCGGTCGGGCGGAGCACCGCGCTGGCCCGCGCCTTGGGCGTGCCCGGCGGCGCGGTGAGCGCGGCGCGGGCCGTGCTCGACGGCACCGAACGGGAACTCGACCTCCTGCTCGACGACAGCGGCGGCATCGTGCTGGGCGCGCTGCGCATCTCCTCCGCGACCCCCGCGTGGCTGATGCCCGTCGAACGGCGCGCCCGCTCGCTGGCCCGCACGTTCAGCCTGCACGGACACCCCACGGGGCTCGCCATGCGCGGCGCTCAGCGGTTGCGTGTGGAGGCCGACGGGGTCGTGCTGGCCGACCTGGACGACTGCGTCGAGGAGGTGTCGGTCTCCACGGCCGCCCCCGGCCTCGCCGAGGTCCTCGTCCGCCGTGACGGCGCCGGGCCGGCCGGGCCGGTGCACGCCCGTACGGTCACCGTCTCCGGGCGGGACTTCCGCTACACGGCGGACGCGACGACCGCGGGCCCGGTCCGCCGGCGCACCTGGACGGTGATGCCGGCGGCGTGGCGACTGACGGTGCCGCGGGCTTTTTAGAGGGCTCGGTTCGCCTCCGGTTCGCTGAGCCACTGCCGACAGTCGACCGTGCTCGGCTGCTCGTTCCTCGCAGCCTCTGCGCTCCCCCAGCTACCGCTGGGAGGGGCCCCCACTCCCTTTCGGCAGCGGCCGCTCACCTTCGGCTCACTCGCCCACTGGTGAACATGTCCAGGGCGGGGAACCGGTACGACTGGGTCAGAGGAGGCCGTTCTCGCGGAGTTCGGACTTGTGCTCGCGCCAGCGGTCCATGAGGTCGACGATCTCCTTCTGGAGGAAGTCGAAGAAGGCCGCGGTCTCCGCGATGCGGCGGCCGGCGGGGGTGTCGGGGCCGACGGCCTCGATGCCGTCGCGGAGGGTGCCCTCCCAGCGGGCGAGGATGCGGTCGCGGCGGGTGAAGGTCTCGTACCACTGGTCGCTGTGCACCCGGTAGCGCTCGCGCCGGGAGCCGGGCTCGCGTTCGCGGGTCAGCATGCCGACCTGTGAGAGGTAGCGGACCGCGCCGGAGATCGCGGCGGGGCTGGCCTGGAGGCGTTCGGCCAGTTCGGCGGCGCTGAGCATGCCCGTGTCGGAGGCGAGCAGCGCCGCGAAGACGCGGGCGGCCATACGCTGCATGCCTGCCTCGACCAGTTCCGCCGCGAACCGCTCGACGAACGTCATCGGCTCGATGGATTGCTCCGCCACCACTATCGCCTCCCGCCCGAAGTTTATACAGTTCCTTAACTTCACAAATTTGTGAACGTACTGTACGTTCAGAACCATGACGAAGGCAATCAGTGTGGCCGGACTCCACAAGTCCTTCGGCCGCACGCACGCACTGGACGGCCTGGACCTGGCCGTCGAGGCGGGTGAGGTGCACGGATTCCTGGGGCCCAACGGGGCGGGGAAGTCCACGACCATCCGCGTCCTGCTCGGGCTGCTGCGAGCCGACAGCGGGGCCGCCCAATTGCTCGGCGGGGACCCGTGGCGGGACGCGGTGCGGCTGCACCGGCGCCTGGCCTACGTCCCCGGTGACGTCACGCTCTGGCGCAACCTCAGCGGCGGCGAGGTCATCGACCTGCTCGGGCGGCTGCGCGGCGGGCTGGACGAGACGCGCCGGCGCCGGCTGCTGGAGCGGTTCGAGCTGGACCCGACGAAGAAGGGCCGCGCGTACTCGAAGGGCAACCGGCAGAAGGTCGCGCTCGTCGCCGCGTTCGCCTCCGACGTGGAGCTGCTGATACTCGACGAGCCCACCTCCGGGCTGGACCCCCTGATGGAGGAGGTCTTCCGGGAGTGCGTCCGCGAGGAGCGCGACCGCGGCCGCACGGTGCTGCTGTCCAGTCACATCCTCAGCGAGGTCGAGGCGCTGTGCGACCGGGTGAGCATCATCCGCAAGGGACGTACCGTCGAGACCGGCACCCTTGCCGAGTTGCGGCACCTCACCCGCACCTCGATCACCGCGGAGCTCGCCGGAACGCCCGAGGGGCTGGCCGGGCTGCCCGGCGTGCACGACCTGGACATCCGGGACAGCCGGGTGAAGCTCCAGGTCGACACCGGGGAACTGGACACGGTGCTGCGGCAGTTGAGCAAGGCCGGAGTGCGCAGCCTGACCAGCACGCCGCCGACGCTGGAAGAGCTGTTCCTGCGGCATTACGAGGACGACGCGGCCGGCGGAAACCAGGCGGACGACACCGCGAGCGTGACGGAGGCGGCGCGGTGAACAGGCCCGACGCGCTCGCCGGGACGGCGGTGCTCACCCGCCTCGCGCTCCGGCGCGACCGGATCATGATCCCGGCGTGGACGGTGCCGATCGCCCTGCTCGTCGCCTCCACCGCCTCCGCTTTCGGCTCGCTGTACGACACCGCCGCCAAGCGCGCCGAGGTCGCTGCCAGCACCGCGGGCAACGCCTCGCTCCGCGCGCTGTACGGACCCGTCTTCGACACCGGGATCGGCGGGTTGACGGCCTGGCGCATGATGGCCTTCGGTGCCGCGGCGACCGGGCTGATGGCCGTGCTCCTGGTCGTCCGGCACACCCGCGAGGAAGAGGAGGCCGGCCGGCTGGAACTCGTCGGCGCGGGCGCCGTCGGGCGCCGGGCGCCGCTGGCCGCCGCGCTGGCCACGGGTTTCGGGGCCTCCGCCGTGCTCGGCGTCCTCGTCACGCTCGGGATGCTCGGCCACGGCGCGCCCGGGGCGCTGGCCTTCGGATGCGCCTTCGCGGGCACGGGCTGCGCCTTCGCCGCCGTCGGCGCGGTCGCCGCGCAGCTCACCGAGAGCGCCCGCGCCGCCCGGGGCATCGGCGGCGCCGTGCTCGGGCTCGCCTTCCTGCTGCGGGCCGCCGGGGACGCCGGCTCCGGCACGCTGACCTGGCTCTCGCCGCTCGGCTGGGCCGAGAACATGCGGCCTTACGGCGGCGAACGCTGGTGGGTGCTCGGGCTGTTCGCCGCGTGGGTCGCCGGGCTCGTCGCCCTCGCGTACGCCCTGGTCGCCCGGCGCGACCTCGACGCCTCCCTCATCCCGTCCCGCCCCGGCCCCGCCACGGCCGGTCCTCGCCTGCGCGGTGCGCAGGGCCTGGCCTGGCGGCTTCAGCGCGGCTCCCTGTGGGGCTGGGCGTTCGGCTTCGCCGTGGGCGGCGGGACACTCGGCGCCCTGGCCGACGGGGCCACCGACCTCGTGCGCGGCAATGAACAGCTCGCCGACGTCATCCGGGACATGGGCGGCGCGTCCGGCCTCGTCGACTCCTATCTCGCCTCGATGAGCGGCGTGATGGGCATGATCGCGGCGCTCTACGCCGTCCAGGCCGTCCTGCGGCTGCAGGGCGAGGAGAACTCCGGCCGCGCCGAACCCGTACTCGCCACCGGAGTCGGCCGGGTCCGCTGGGCCGTGAGCCACACCCTGCTCGCCGCGGCCGGGTCCGTGCTGCTCCTGCTGGTGTCCGGGCTCGCCATGGGCCTCGGCTACGGGGCGACGGCCGGAGGCGTGGGACATCAGATGGTGCGGCTGACCGGCGCGGCCCTGGTGCAGCTGCCCGCGGTGTGGTGCGTGGCGGCAGCAGCGCTCCTGCTGTACGGCGCCGTGCCCAAGGCCGCGGTGGCGAGCTGGGGCGTGGCCTCGCTGACCCTGGGGATCGGCCTGTACGGACCGGCGCTGAAGCTCTCGCCCTGGGTGATGGACCTGTCGGTCTTCACGCGTCTGCCGAAGGCGCCGTCCGCGGACGTCTCCCCTGGCCCGCTGGTGGCGCTCACCGCGGTCGCGCTCGCCCTGGGCGCCTGCGGACTCGCGGCCCTGCGCCGCCGGGACCTCACCGCGTGACGGTTCGGCGGCGGCGCGCCCCCGCGGCCCCGGAGCGGGCGGCCGGGGGCGCGCCGGCGGTCAGCAGCTGACGCGCAGTTCCCGCAGGCCCCGGATGACGTAGCCCTCGTTCCAGCCCGGCTCGGCGACCAGTTCCAGCCGCGGCGCGGTCCTCAGGAGAGCAGAGAAGGACGCGGCGAGTTCGATGCGGGCCAGGGGCGCGCCGAGGCAGTAGTGGATGCCCGCGCCGAAGGTGATGTGCGGGTTGTCGGGCCGCGTGAGGTCCAGGCGGTCGGGGTCGGGAAACCGCTCGGGATCGCGGTTGGCGGAGCCGAACAGCAGGGCCACCTCGCTGCCGCGCGGGATGACGGTGCCGCCGACCTCGATGTCGTCCAGCACCCACCGCTCGAACATCTGCAACGGCGTGTCGAAGCGCAGCAGTTCCTCGATCGCGGTCGGCAGCAGCTCCTCCGGCGCCGCGCGCAGCGCGGCCAGCTGCTCGGGGTGCCGGAACAGCGTCCACCAGCCGTTTCCGGTGGTGTTGACGGTCGCCTCGTGCCCGGCGTTCAGCAGCAGCACGCAGGTGGAGATCATCTCCTGCTCGCTGAGCCGGTCTCCCTCGTCGTGCGCCGCGATCAGCGCGCTGATCAGGTCCTCGCCGGGCGCCTTGCGCCGCTCGGCGATCAGCTCGCGCAGGTACTCGGAGAACTCCACGCTCGCCCGGACCGCCCGCCGCGCCGCCTCCTCGGTCGGGTTGAGCTCGAACATCCCCACGATGTCCGCCGACCACGGCCGCAGCAGGTGCCGGTCGCCGGCCGGTATCCCCAGCATCTCGGCGATGACGGCGACCGGCAGCGGCTCGGCGACGGCGGCGATGAGATCGCCGCCGCCCTCCGCGACCAGCCGCTCCACGAGTTCACTGGCGAGCCGCTGGACGGTCGGCGTGAGCCGCTCGACCGTGCGCGGGGTGAAGGCCTTGGAGACCAGCCGCCGGATGCGGGTGTGGTCCGGAGCCTCCAGGTCCAGCAGGCCGTTGCCGTTGAGCACGGTGAAGGGCTCGTGCTCGGGCGGCGGCGGGGTGCGCCCGAAGTCCTCATGGGTGAAGCGGTGCAGATAGGTACGGCCGAGCCGGCGGTCCCGCAACAGCGCGCTGACGTCCGCGTAGTGCGGGATCAGCCACTGGCCGCTGGGCTCGAACCAATGGGCGCGGCCCTCCGCCCGCAGCCGGGAGTACGCCGGGTAGGGGTCGGCGACGAACTCGGCCGACCAGGGATCGAAGGCGGTCGCAGGGCTGCTCATGTGCGGAGACTACCCTCCGTCCGGTCAGCCGCCAGGGGTGACCAGCCGCGCCTCGTACGCGAAGACCGCGGCCTGCGTCCGGTCCCGCAGCCCGAGCTTCACCAGCACGCGGCTCACATGCGTCTTCACCGTCGATTCCGCGACGACCAGGTGCCCGGCGATCTCCGCGTTGGACAGTCCCTGGGCGACCAGCACCAGCACCTCCGTCTCACGCTCCGTGAGGTCCCCCACCCGCTCCTGGGTCGGCGGCCTCGGCGTGCCGAGCCGGTTGAACTCGGTGATGAGCCGTCTGGTGACCGCCGGGGCCAGCAGGGCGTCCCCGGCGGCGACGATCCGCACCCCGTCGGCGAGCTGGCGTGCGGAGGCGTCCTTGAGCAGGAAGCCCGACGCGCCCGCCCGCAACGCCTGGTAGACGTACTCGTCCAGGTCGAAGGTGGTCAGTACGAGCACCTTGGCGTCGGCGTCCGCGGCGACGATCTCGCGGGTCGCCTCCAGGCCGTTCATCTCGGGCATGCGGATGTCCATCAGGACCACGTCCGGCCGCAGCACCGCGACCTGCTCGACCGCCTGCCGGCCGTCGACGGCCTCGCCGACCACCTCGATGTCCGGCTGCGCGTTCAGCAGCACCGAGAACCCCTCGCGGACCATCATCTGGTCGTCCGCGATCAGCACCCGGATCGCCGTCCCGGTCATGACCGGTCCGCGGTGACGGGGATGAAGACCGCGACCTCGTAACCGCCGTCCTCGGTGGGCCCGTCGGTCATCTCGCCGCCGAGCATCCCCACCCGCTCCCGCATGCCGGTGATGCCGTGGCCGGCCCCTGGCGAAGGCTTGAGCAGGCCGCGCGGCGGTCCGTTGACGACGCGCAGGCCGAGGCCGCCGAGGACGTAGGAGATCTCCACGCTCGCGGCGGCGCCCGGCGCGTGCCGCAGGGTGTTGCTCAGCGCCTCCTGGATGATCCGGTACGCCGACAGCTCGACACCTTGCGGGAGTTCGCGCACCGCGCCGGTCACTGTCTTCTCCACGCCGAGCCCGGCCTCGCGCACGTTGGCGATCAGCCGGTCCAGGTCGCCGAGGGTCGGCTGCGGGGCGTCGGGGGCTTCCCACCGCATGGAATCCTCCGCCCGTACGACGCCCAGCACCCGGCGCAGCTCGGTCAGGGCGATGACGGCGTTCTCGCGGATGATCGCGAAGCTCTGGGTCAGCGCCTCGGGCGGGTTCTCGACGCGGTAGGGGGCGGCCTCCGCCTGGATGGCGATCACCGACATGTGGTGGGCGACGACGTCGTGCAGTTCGCGGGCGATCGTCGTGCGCTCCTCCAGCAGCGTGCGGCGGGTGCGCTCCGTCTCGGTGGCGGCGACCTGTGCGGCCACCGCCTTCTTGGAGTCGCGCAGGCCGCGCACCGCCGCCACGACGAGCAGGACGATGCCGGAGAGGAAGATCATGATGAACGGGTCGGCCCCGTACCAGCCCGCCAGCGAGTTGAAGGCCAGCCCCAGCGCGGCGGTGAGCAGCCACATCTCGGCGGCCACCCGGGCCCGGGTGCGCGCCGCCACGACCGCCATCACCGCCAGGTGCGAGACGAAACCGGTGTCCGTCCACGGCCCGGTGGACGACCAGCCGTCGGTGAAGAGCAGCCCCGTCAGCACCGTGGCCCCGAAGGACAGCCACCAGGCGCCGATCGGCCGGAACATCGTCGTCAGCAGCGGCACACCGCAGAGCAGGGCGGCCACGACACCGACGAGCCCGCCGCGGCTCTCGGTCGCTATCAGCATCAGCAGGAACGTGAAGCCGGTCAGCACCGCGTGCGGCAGCCAGCGGGCGTACCCCCGCAACCGGCGCGGCACCAGCCCGAGCAGGGCGTTCCCCTCGCGCAGCGGTGCCATCGGGTGGAAGGCGAAGGCGTCGGTTATCAGATCCCGCCGCAGGCCGCTCAGGGCGCCGCGGGCCATGCGGAGTTCGGTCCGCAGCGTGGTCTGGCTTGTCTCGGTCACGCTCTCACCGTAGGGATCGGTCCGTTCGTCGTCGTCACCGCAGAAGATGACGTCCGGGCATCCGTCTCAAGTACGACACCGTCGTCACCAGGCCAGTTGCGCGATCTCCTCGGCGACCACGGCCGCCGCGTCGGCGTCGGGATCGATGACCGGGAAGTGGCCCACCTCCGCCAGCAACGTCAGCTGCGCCTCCTCGCCCGCCTTGGCCGTCGCGGCCACGAAGGCCTCCGCGACCTGGGGCGGCACCACGGTGTCCGCGCTGCCGTGCACGACGGTCACCGGGATGCCGGTGGGCAGCAGTGCGGCCGGGTCGGTCTCGGGGCCGCGCAGCGGCAGCTGCTCCGGGCCGCCGAGCAGTTCCATGACCGCGCCGGAGCACACGTCCAGCTCCACCGCGGTCGCGAAGTCCGCCAGGGGCGACAGGGCGACCACTCCGCGCAGCGGGGCCGGCGACGGGCGGTACCAGCGCGACCGCGGCGGCAGCACGTGCCGGGCGGCGGCCCACAGCGCGAGATGGCCGCCCGCGGAGTGCCCGGCGAGCACGATCCGCCGGGGGTCAACGACATCCGCGCCCAGGGCCGCCACGGCCAGTTCCGGCACGGCGTCCACGGCCGCGGCCACATCGTCGAAGGTGTCCGGCCAGCGACCGGCGACCGGGCCGCCGTTGCCCCGGCGGTACTCCACCGAGGCCACGGCGAACCCGCGCCGTGCCAGGAACGCCGCGAGCGGCGAGACGTGCCGCCGGTCGTACGCGGCCCGCCAGGCGCCGCCGTGGAAGAACACCACCAGCGGCCCCGGCTGCCCCTCCTGCGCACCACCCCTCGGGCGGTGGAAGTCGACGACCTGGTCGGGGTGTTCGCCGTACGCGGCGGTGGCGTCCGGCGCCACGGGGGCGTGCCCCAGCGCCGACGCCTCCTCGGCGGCGTCCCGCAGCGCGGCCCCCTCCCCCGTCCCGGCGACGCCGGCCGCGGTGGTCTGGCTCGGCCCGGAGGCCACCTCCGGTCGGCCGGCGGAGGCGGGGGGCGGGGTGGGGTCGGACATGCGTTACCGGCTTCCTTCAAGGACCTCGGCGAGGACCCGGGCCGCGCGCTCCGCGTCCGCGAACCTCGTGTAGAGCGGGGTGAATCCGAAGCGGAGGATATCCGGCTCCCGGAAGTCCCCCACCACGCCCCGGCTGATGAGCTCCCCCATCACCGCGCCCGCGTCGGCGCAGCGCAGGGCGACCTGGCTGCCGCGTTCGGCGTGCGCGGCCGGGGTCACCGGGGTGACCACGCCCGCCGGGACGTACGCCGCGACGCTTTCCAGGAAGAAGTCGGTGAGGGCCAGGCTCTTGGCCCGCACGGCGCCCAGGGACACGCCGTCCCAGACGTCGAGGGCCGCGTCCAGCGCCAGCAGCGACAGGATCTCCGGGGTGCCGACCCGGCCGCGGACGCTGCCGTCGGCGGGACGGTAGGCGGCCTCCATCGCGAACGGGTCGCGGTGGGAGTTCCAGCCCGGCAGCGGCGAGTCGAAGCGCGGCTGCAGGTCACGGCGGACGTACAGGTACGCGGGCGCGCCCGGGCCGCCGTTGAGGTACTTGTACGTGCAGCCGACGGCGAGGTCCACACCGTGCTCGTCCAGGTCCACCGGCAGGGCCCCCGCCGTGTGGCACAGGTCCCAGACCACCAGGGCGCCGGCCGCGTGGACGGCGGCGGTGGTGCCGCGCAGGTCGTTCAGCCGGCCGGTGCGGTAGTCGACGTGGTTGACCAGCGCGACGGCGGTGCGCGGGCCGGCCGCGGCGGCGAGGCCGGCGGCGTCGACCGCGCGGATCGAGCAGCCGGTCATCCGGGCGGCGGACTCGGCGATGTAGCCGTCCGTGGGGAACGTCGTGGCGTCGACCAGCACCTCGGTGCGGCCCGGATCGGCCTGCTGCGCCATCCGAACGGCACCCACGACGGCCTTGAAGACGTTGACGCTGGTGGAGTCGCCGACCACGACCTGGCCGGGGGCGGCGCCGATCAGCGCGCCGACGCGGTCGCCGATCCGCTCGGGCGCGGTCCACCAGCCGCTCTCGCCCCACGAGCGGATGCGCAGGGAGCCCCACTCGCGGGAGATGACGTCCGCGATCCGGTCCCTCACTCCGGCGGGCAGCGCGCCCAGCGAGTTGCCGTCCAGGTAGATCACGTCGTCCAGCACGAAGCGGTCGCGGACCTTGGCCAGTTCGTCGGCGGTGTCGAGGCGCAGCGCCTTGGCGGCCGGGGACTCGGCGCCGGAGGCGGGGAGGTGCGTGGTGTCAGACATGGCTGCGGGCCGTCCAGAGCTCGGGGAACACGTTCTTGGTGGCGCGCTTCTCCAGCCAGGCGACCCCGGCGGAGCCGCCCGTGCCGGTCTTGGCACCCATCGCGCGGCGGGTGGCGACCAGGTGGTCGTTGCGCCAGCGCCACACCAGTTCGGCGACCTCGGTCAGCGCCTCGCCGAGCCGCACCAGTTCGGCGTCCTGGTCACCGGAGTAGATCTCCTGCCAGACCCGCTCGACGGCCGGATCGCCGTCGTAGCGCCTGGACAGGTCCTCCCGCACCGGGATCGCGAACCCGCGGCGCGCCAGCAGGCGCAGCACCTCGTCGTACAGGCTCGGCTCGTGGAGCGCCTTCTCCAGCTCGGCGTGGACACGCGGCGAGCCGCGGTGCGGCACCAGCATGGAGGCCGACTTCTCGCCGAGCAGGAACTCCATGCGCCGGTACATCGCGGACTGGAAGCCCGAGCCCTCGCCGAGCGCGGCGCGGTAGGCGTTGAACTGCGCCGGTGTGAGGTGCGCCAGCGGCTCCCACGAGGCGTTCAGCGACTGCAGTTCGTACGTGCTGCGCTTGAGTGCGGCCATCGCGGTCGACAGGTCGTCGGCCGCCAGCGCGCGAGAGGCGGTCTCCCACTCGTGCACGATGACGGTGAACCACAGCTCCATGACCTGGGTGGTCACCAGGAAGACCATCTCACCGGGGTCGTCGGAGCGGGGGTGCTGGAGATGGGTGAGGACGTCCGCCTGGACGTAGTCCTCGTACGGCGTGGTGCCCTCGAAGTCCAGGTGCGGGGCCTCGGGGGCCGCCTGGGAACCATCGGGGTGGTGGGACATCGGTGTCTCCGTGAATACGAGCTACCGGGTAGCGGTCTGCCCCCGCCGTCCGGCGGCGGGCCCCGGTCCCCTCGGGTCCGTGCTCACTTCGGCGCCGGGCCCATCGCGCATCATGCGTGGTCGGGGCCCGGTCCGGCAAGCCCCTCCCACCTGCTGCGATGGTCCTGGGTCTGCCGTTCCGGGCCCCGCGGGCGTCAGCCCAGGGTTTCCGCGGCGGTCGGGGAGGAGTCGCGCAGGAAGCTGGAGCAGCGCTCGTACTCCTCCTTCTCGCCGATCGACTGGGCGGCCCGCGCCAGCGCGTGCAGGGCGCGCAGGAAGCCGCGGTTGGGCTCGTGCTCCCAGGGCACCGGCCCGTGGCCCTTCCAGCCGTTGCGGCGCAGCGCGTCCAGGCCGCGGTGGTAGCCGGTGCGCGCGTAGGCGTACGACTCGACGACCCGGCCGCCGGCGTAGGCGGCGTCCGCCAGCTCCGCCCAGGCCAGGGACGACGCCGGGTACTTCGCGGCGACGTCGGCGGGCGCGGCTCCCGAGGCGAGCAGCTCCCTCGGCTCGGGCTCGTCGGGCAGGTTGGTCGGGGGCGGTCCCCCGAGCAGGTTCTCGTGAATGGCCATGGGCCCCAGTATGGCCGGGGCCCGGCCCCTCCACCTGGAGGGACCGGGCCCGGTGCCGTTCGCGCGGGCGACGGCTACTTCAGCCGGGTGCCGGCGGAACGCAGGTCGCCGCAGGCCTCGACGACACGGGCGGCCATGCCGGCCTCGGCCGACTTGCCCCACGTGCGCGGGTCGTACTGCTTCTTGCTGCCGACCTCGCCGTCGACCTTCAGCACACCGTCGTAGTTGCGGAACATGTGCTCCACGACCGGGCGGGTGAAGGCGTACTGGGTGTCGGTGTCGATGTTCATCTTGACGACGCCGTTCTCCAGCGCCGTGGCGATCTCCTGCTTGGTGGAGCCGGAGCCGCCGTGGAAGACGAACCAGAACGGCTCCTGCTTGCCGTACTTGGCGCCCACGCCCGCCTGGAGGTCCTTGAGCAGCTCGGGACGGAGCACGACGTTGCCCGGCTTGTAGACGCCGTGGACGTTGCCGAAGGAGGCGGCCAGCAGGTAGCGGCCCTTCTCGCCCAGGCCGAGGGCCTCGGCGGTGCGCAGCGCGTCATCGACGGTGGTGTACAGCTCGTCGTTGATCTCGTGGGAGACGCCGTCCTCCTCGCCGCCGGTGGGGGTGATCTCCACCTCGAGGATGATCTTCGCCTTGGCGGCCTCGGCCAGCAGCTCCTGCGCGATGGCGAGGTTGTGGTCGAGGGTCTCGGCGGAGCCGTCCCACATGTGCGACTGGAACAGCGGGTTGCGGCCGGCGGCCACGCGCTCCTGGGACAGCTTCAGCAGCGGACGCACATAGCCGTCGAGCTTGTCCTTCGGGCAGTGGTCGGTGTGCAGCGCGACGTTGACCGGGTACTTCTCGGCCACGATGTGCGCGAACTCCGCGAGCGCCACCGAACCGGTGACCATGTCCTTGCTGTACTGGCCACCGAGGAACTCGGCGCCGCCCGTCGAGATCTGGACGATGCCGTCGCTCTCCGCCTCCGCGAAGCCGCGCAGCGCGGCGTGCAGGGTCTGGGTCGAGGTCACGTTGATGGCCGGGTAGGCGAACCTGCCTGCCTTCGCCCGGTCGAGCATCTCGCTGTAGATCTCGGGGGTTGCGATGGGCATCTGTCCGCTCCTTGTGATGTGCGGGTTGTTCGGTGAGTGACCCTGACCTGGGATCGACGTCATCGTCGCCCCCATCTTGGCAGACGACCCCCGCAGCTCCACACTATGCGCACCGCGGACATACGTCAGGGGTCGGCCGTTTCACGTGAAACGGCCGACCCCCGGCGAAAACCCCGGCTCAGGACGGAAGTCGGCCGAGGTCGGGCAAGGTCAAGCGATGTCAGGCGAGGTCAGCAAGGTCAGACGAGATCCAGGTCCGCGAGACCGAAGGCCTGGAGGTACGGAAGGCCCGCCTCCGCGATGGCCGGCGCGGCGCCGCGCTCGACGATCACCGCGACGGCGACCACCTCGGCGCCGGCCTCGCGGGCGGCCTTCACGGCGGTCAGCGGAGAACCGCCGGTGGTGGAGGTGTCCTCGACGACCAGCACCCGGCGGCCCGCGATGTCCGGGCCCTCGATACGGCGCTGCATGCCGTGCGCCTTCTGCGCCTTGCGGACGACGAACGCGTCCAGCTTCCGGCCGCGCGCGGCGGCGGCGTGCAGCATTGAGGTGGCGACCGGGTCGGCCCCGAGCGTGAGCCCGCCGACGGCGTCGAAGTCCAGGTCCGCGGTGGTGTCCAGCATGACCTGGCCGACCAGCGGGGCGGCCTCGGCGTCCAGCGTGATCCGGCGCAGGTCGATGTAGTAGTCGGCCTCGAGGCCCGACGACAGGGTCACCTTGCCGTGCACCACGGCCTTGTCCTTGATCTGCCGCAGCAGGGCTTCACGCGCGTCGCTCATGGTCACGAGCCTATCCGAGCCGTTCCCAGGCCCAGGTCGCGCGCATCTCCAGCGGTTCGAGCGGGGTGACCAGCCGCGGGTCGCTGTTGAGGCCGTTGGGCGGGCCGGACTGCGGTTCGACGCAGACCGCCTCGGGCTGCTCGTCGTACAGGACCACCCACGGCGCCGGGCTGGTGGTCCGCAGCCGCAACTCGCCCGGCCAGGTCAGCGTCACGTCCACGCCGTCCGGCATGCCGAAGCAGTCGTCCCACGGGCGCGGCGTGGGGTCGACCCGCTGCCCGGTGGGCAGGTGGTCCTCGCCGCGCTGCTCCATCCAGCCCGGGGAGAAGGCGATCTCGGCGTCCTGGCCGCCGCGGCCGAGGTTGCGCAGGAACCAGGGGTGCCAGCCGGCCTGGGCGGGGAAGGAGTCGCCGGTGGTCTCCACGCTCATGGTGAGCTCGGCGTGGTCCTCGGTGAGCGAGAAGCGCTGGGTGACCCGGCCCTTGTACGGCCAGGGCTCGGCGAGGTCGTAGTAGAAGCTGACGTCGGTGGCGGTGGCGCCCGGCGCCTGTTGCCATGCGGTGTGCCGGCCGGTGCCGTGGATGGCGTGGGGCCCGGCGTCGCGCGGCAGCTGGTGCAGCACACCGCCGTTGCGGAACTGCCCGTCCCGGGTGCGGCCGCACCACGGCACCATCGGGAAGGACCCGAATTTCTCGCCCTGCCGCAGCAGTTCCACGCCGTCGACGGTCAGCGAGGCTACGCGGCAGCCGCGATCCGGGTGGATCGTCAGCCGCGCCTGCCCGGCCTCGAGTTGGACTGCGTGTTCGTCGGTTCGCCCGTCATGGGTCTGGTCCGTGGCCACGGACCAGACCCTACGGGAACGACCGCCTGCGGCGCCTCAGTACGCGCCCCGCGACCACCGCCGACAGCAGCAGCGCCGCCGCGGCCGGGGCGTAGCGGCGCAGCGAGGCCGTGGCCGAACCGTTCTGCGGCGCGGGCACGGGGGCGTACCGGCCGCGCGGCGGGGCGTGGTCGACCTCTTCGGCGCTGCGGCCGATGAGGGTGCGGCGGGCGTAGGCGGCCTCGGCGGGCAGGTCGATCCCGGCGGGGTCCTCGGGGACGTCCGGGACCCGGCCGATGGGGCCGATGCCGTCGATGTCCTCGTCCTCGTCGAGATCGTCCGCGAGGTCGTCCGCGAGATCGTCCAGGTCGCCGGGGAGGTGGCCGGGTTCGTCGGGCTCCCCGGGGCCGTGGGTGTCACGGGCGTCGCGGGCGTCGCGGGTCTCGTGCACGTCGTGCACGGTGAACTCGTCGACCTGCGCGGGCAGGTCCTCCTCCGCGAGGTCCACCAGACCGGCGATCTCCTCGATGCCGGCCGCGGCCGGCTCCAGGTCGGAGGTGAGGGCGGCGGCGAACCGGTCGAGCAGCCGCACGCCCGCGGCCGCCGCCACGGCGTCGTCGTACTCCGCGAGCCGGCCGTCGGCCTGCACCCCGCCGGTGAAGGTCAGCAGCGTCCCGCCGGACACGGCGTCCACGCCGACCTCCAGCGCCAGCTTGACCGTGCCGGCGCCGCGCGCCTCCGCCGCCTCTCCCTCCACGGACAGGCCACCGCCGCGCGGGGTCAGCCGGAGGGCGCCGCGGTAGGTGATCGTCGAGCCGCCGATGCGGAGCCTCAGACGGCCGGCGAGGCCCTCGGCGGCGCCGGCGTCGCGCTGGAGGCCGGGAACGCAGCGGGCGACGCGCTCCAGGTCGGCGAGCGCCTGGCGAATGGTTTCGGCCGGAAACGGAACGAACACCTCATGCGGCTCCATGCGGGCGAGCCTAATCGTCCCCGGCGCGATCCGGTGGTCGATCGGCCCGGGTTCGCGCCCCCGGGTACCGCCTGAGCGCTCCGCTCGACGTCCCATCGCCTTCAGTGCGGATCCGGCCCGGCCCGTGCGCGGGTGCGTCAGCGCGGAAGGCCGCGGTGCGCGAGGCGGGGGCGTCCACCGTCAGGCACAGCCGCTCGACCCGGCGGCGGTTCGCCCGCCGGAAGCGGCAGAAAGGGTCAAGAGCGGCGGCGAGATGGGCGATGCCGACGCCCAGCCACTGCCGACGGGACGCGGTGCTCAGGTGGGGCGCTGGACGCCGAACCCGGTCGACCGGACCCGCTCAGCCCAACGCGCGGGCTGCGGCGAGCAAGGCGCGGGCGTCCACCGTCAGGCACAGCCGCTCGACCCGGCGGCGGTTCGCCCGCCGGAGCGGCGGGGGACCAGCCGTGCCAGGTGCCGCCGATGACGCAGCGGAAAGGGTTCAGAGCGGCGGCGAGATGGGCGATGCCGACGCCCAGCCAATGGCGACGGGACACGGTGCCCCGGCAGCCGAGGCGGGGCCCTGGACTCCGAACCCGGCCGACCGGACCCGCTCGCGGGCGGCGGCGAGCCAAGCGGCGACGTCCACCGTCAGGCGCAGACCGTCGGCCGCGCTGACGAAGCAGCAAAGTACCGACGCCCAGCCACTGCCGACGGGACGCGGCCCAGGCGGGGCGCTGACCCCCTGGCCCGGTCCACCGGAACCGCTCAGCCCGCGCGCGGATGCATCAGCGTGGAAGGCGGCAGACCGCGTAGTGCGGACGCGTCGGCTCTGCGCGCGGCCGCGGCGAGCGAGACGGGGGACAGGGAGCGCAGTCGGGGGGCGTCCACCGCGAGGCGCAGCGACGGGACGCGGTGCCGGGCGGCGAGGACGAAGCCCCAGTCACCGCCCCGGCGCCCGGCGCCGATCCAGTAGTCGGCGGTGCGCAACCCCGCGGCGCGCACCGTGGCGTCGACGGTCCAGAAGCCGCTCCGCGACGCCCCGGGCGCGCCCGCGTGCACGGCGAGCCGCCCGCCCGGGGCCAGCACGCGCTCGGCCAGTCCGTAGAACTCCTGCGAGTACAGCTTCGCGCTGCGCGAGATCTCAGGGTCCGGCAGGTCGGCCAGCACGACGTCGTACCCCCGCGGCGGCGGCCCCGAGCCCGAGCGTGCCCGGCGCAGCCAGTCGAAGGCGTCCGCGGCCCGTACGCGCACCCGGGGGTCGCGGTAGGCGTGCCGGTTGAGCCGGGAGAGTTCGGGGTCGGTGCGGGCGAGGGCGACGAGTCCGGCGTCGAGGTCGACGAGCGTCACCGAGCGGACGCCCGGGTAGCGCAGCACCTCCCGCAGCGCGAGGCCGTCGCCCCCGCCGAGGACGAGCACACGGCGGTGCGCGCCGGCCATGGCGGGGTGGACCAGGGCCTCGTGGTACCGGTACTCGTCCCGGCCGGACACGCGCAGCCGCCCGTCGAGGTAGAGCCGCAGCGGGGAACCGGTGACCACGATCTCCTGGACCGCGGTCCGCTCGGCCAGCCGCACATGGCCGCCGTACACCGCCTCCCGTGCCGCCCGCTCGAACGGCCCGGCCGCCCAGGCCGCGCCGGCCAGTACCGCCAGGACGGCGACGTTGGCGGCGAACAGCCGGACGCGCGCCCGCGGCGTGACGTCGGCGCGGAAGAGCCACAGCACGATGAGGCCGCCCGCGACCGCGTTGACCGCGCCCGTGAGCAGCGCCCCGGTCAACTGGCCCAGGGCGGGCAGCAGGAGGAAGGGGAAGGCGAGTCCGCCGACCAGGGCGCCGACGTAGTCCGCGGCGAAGAGGTCGGCGACGGCGCCGCCCGCGTCCTGCCGGCGGATCCGCTGGATCAGCGTCATCAGCAGGGGGACCTCGGCCCCGATGAGCACCCCGATCGCGAACGCGAAGCCCACCATGGCGGGACGGGACTGGCCGCACCACGCGAAGCTCGCGTACAGCCCCATCACCGACAGGCCGCCGACCAGCGCCAGCACGATCTCCACCCCGGCGAAGCCGACCGCCGCCGCGCAGTTGAGCCGCTTGGCGAGCAGCGAGCCGACGCCCATGGCGAAGACCATGACCGACAGCACGATGGACGCCTGGGTGACGGAATCACCGACCAGGTACGAGGCGAGGGCGACCAGTTCGAGCTCGTACACCAGCCCGCACGCGGCGCAGACGAAGACCGCGGCGAGCACCAGCGCCCGCGCCGGCCCCGCCGGGACGGGCAGCAGGAGCCGGCCCGCCTGCCCCGCCGGGGCCTGCGATCCGGCCGCGGTGGAGGTCGACTGGTCGATCATGTCTGAACGCTATGTCACGTTTACGGCCTCACACGTCACCCACAGGAGTGCGATGGGTGGCACCCGGCGGCGCGTTGACGCCCCGGAGGTCGCCCGCCGTACCCACGCTCACGTCTGCGCGCTCAGCCGCGACCGGGTCGCGACCAGCCGCCCCTCCTGGGGATATGCGTGCCAGGTGCGCCACAGCACGCTTCCGCCGCTGTACTGCACGAGCATCGCGGTGAACGCGTGCGGATCACCGGGGAACGTCCCGGCGAGGCCATTGGGGTGATCGGCCACGAGTGCGAGCAACTCCTGTGCGCGTCCGGCGAAACCGCCCCGCGACAGCGTCTCGATCCGCGCCGCGAACTCGTAGTCCCAGCCGGCCACCCGTCTGGCCACCCCGAACGGCAGTGGCGTGCTGGTGCCGGGCAGGCAGGCCACGGTCTCCGAGCACCGGCCGCTCGGCGAGTCCAGGATGACCTGGTGGGAGGCCCCGAGCAGCCGCATCCGGACCTGGACCGCGGGCGCGGCGACCGCCGCCCCGATGCCGGGGAGTTCACGGTCGAGCACGGCCAGCGCCGGCAACTCTTCCATTCCCAGACACCAGGCCAGGTCGCCGGCGCGGGTGTCGGTGTAGGCGGTCTGAAGGGTGGTGAGCATGGAGTCGGCTCCGCAGGCACATCGCGAGCAAGCAGGGAAGGAGGCAGGCCAGGAAGGGAAAAATTCACACGGAAGAAGGCGGGGCGACCCGCGCCTGTGGGGAAATCGCCCGTCGGCTTGCGCCCACGCAGGGGTCGGAGAATACGCAATCATGAAAGGCGCGCCGCCTTCAGCGTTTTTACCCATCTCCACCCGCTTTACATCCCCAAGGGCGCGTACGGGTTCAGGTGTTCACCACAAATGCGCCCGACGGGCGAGTAACCCGCCGGGCGCATATGCGATTCGGCACGGGCAATGCGCAATTTCGTATCGTCAGCTTCCGCCGCCGCAGCCGCCACCGCCACCGCAGGAACTCCCGCCGCCGCAGGAACTCCCGCCGCCGCCGCAGGAGGAGTGGCCACCGCCCCCACCGCACGAGTGGCTGCCCCCGTGGTCGCCCCCGTGGTGGCCGCCGTGGTGGCCGCCGCCTCCCCCGTGCGACGGCGCCCCGCTGTCCCCCGCCCACCAGGCGAACCCCGCACCGCCGCCCGCGTCGGCGGCAGACGAGCCGTACCCGCGCCGGCCGCCGCGGCGGCCCCGATTGGCGTTCCGGACGTTCACGATCACCAGTGCCAGCACCACGCCGAACCCGAAGAGGATCAGCAGAATGACAAGAGGTCCCATCGGTACCGCCCCCCGATTTCCTTGCTTTCCGTTGTGCCACGGTGATGCCCTCACCCCTCGCGGCCGAAAGCAAAGTTGAGGAAGTTCAGAGCCTTCTCACGGAGTGACGGCCCCTGACATGTACAGATGGACGGACCAGGGGCCGTCGGAGTGCTACTGGGCCGTGTGTGGGCCGTGATCTTCCTGGGCCATGCGCTGAAACACGGTATCGATAGCTCGACGGGCACGCTCTCGGCTGTCGGGCATCAGGTGGGCGTATACCCGCAGCGTCATCGCCGGGTCGGCATGGCCCATGTACTCACTGACGGCCTTGATGTTCTCCCCCGCGTCCAGCAGTGCCGAGGCGTAGAAGTGCCTCAGGGCGTGCATCCCGTGTTCGCGTGCCGAGTCGTACTTGCCGTTCTGATCCGCTTCCGGGATGAGGCCGGCGACCGCCAGGGCGGGCTTCCACTCCTTGCCGTTGAAGTTGCTGCGCCACACCATGCCGCCCTGCTCCGCCGTGAAGATCAGGCGGGCGGACACCTTCGGTCCCTCCGGCACGTCCCACGGCAGCGTGATCTCTGCAGGCTTGCAGGCATCCAGGTGCGCTCGGAGAGTAGCCGCCACGGAGTCGGGCAGCGGCACGTCCCGCTTCTTGCCGCCCTTCGGCAGGGCGAATACCGGGTGTCCCTCCACGTGCTTGATCTGGCGGACCACATGCAGCGTGTGGCCGTCGATGTCGATCGAGTCCTCGGCCAGCCCGAACACCTCCCCCTGGCGAAGGCCGCACCCAGCGCCTACGTCAACCATCGCTCGGTACCGCTCCAGGAGCGCCGCTCGAACGGCGGACACCTGTGCGGGCACCCACGGCACCACCCGGTGCGGGTCCGCCTTGGGCCGGCGCACAGTCCGGGCACCGCACGGGTTGCGCGACAGCAGCGAGTCATCAACAGCGGCGGACAGGACCGACTGAACGTCCGCGAAGATGTTCCGGGCATAGGAGGGGCTCACGCCAGGCTTTGCTTCCAGGCCCGCGAGAAGCTCCCTGATGTGCTCAGGCCGGAAGGTGCCGACCGGACGGGAGCCGAGCACCGGGTAGACGTGCAGCCGTAGGCGCCGGCCAAGTTCCTGCCGGGTCATGGGGCTGGAGGTCTTACTGTCCAGCCACTTCTCTGCGTACTGTCGGAACGTGATCCGGACGGACTTCGGGTCGGTGTACTGACCGCGCGTCATGTCCGTCTCGATGGCGCTCAGCCACTTCTCAGCGAGCCGCTTCTGGCCGTCGGGGAAGCTCTTGGACTTCTCGGAGCCGTCGGGACCGACGTACCGAGCCCGGTAGCGCAGGCCGGTCCCGTGTCGCTGGGACTTGACCTTGACTGACTTGCCATCCGGCCCGGTCTTGGTCGTGTACCAGCGGTCTTGGATGTGTCCGGCCATCAGGCAGCCTCGTCTTCCATGAGGCTGGCTACCCAGCGGCGGACGTCTTCGGGGTCGTAGCGCAGGTGCCGGCCGACCCGGAAGCCGCGGGGACCGATGCGCTTACGCCGCCACTGGTAGACCGTCTCCAGCGGCAGGCCCAGGAGGTCGGCCAGGTCGACGGGGGTGAGGTAGCGGGTCGGGAGCGGTCGGGCCACGTTCACCACTCCTCGTCCTCGGCGGGCAGGTCGGCGAGGGCTTCGCGGGCGGTGTCGCGGTTGGTGCGGATGTCACGGGCAATGGTGGCGGCGAGCCAGGATTCGCCGGGGGTGTGGCCGTGTCCGGCATACGTCCAGTGAGCGAGCACGAGCGTGGAGCCCTCCAAGGTGTCGTCAGGGTCGGGGAGCCCGCGCTGCTGGCGTTCCTGGCGGGCGCGGTAGTCAGCGCGGACCTGGCGCAGCGCGCCAAGGGTGGTGGAGTAGCGGCGGGACTTGGTCGAGAAGTGCCCGCGGAAGCCGAGCATGTGGGCCCAGGCGCGGAGCTTGCGGTCGGGATAGTGCGGGTCGAGGTCGAAGCAGGCTTCGATCAGGCGGCGGGTGTGGGCGGGCAGGTCGAACAGGTCGAGAGCTTCGCGATTGCCGACCCGGCGGTCGATCGTGCCGGTGGTCTCGGCCGCCTTGGTGGCGTACTTGGCCACGTACGCGGCGACCGCCTGTTCGGTCAGTTCCTGCCCGTCATCGGTGCCGATCGGGCGGACATCGACCTGCGAACCCCAGCGCAGCTCCCGGGCCGGGTGGGTGCCGGCGGCCGGGACCGGCACCGAAACCCGAGCCGCAGCGGCGTGGATCGCGGCATCCAGCAAAGCGACGCTCGCCCACGACGGCGGAACGTCTTCCGGGCCGCCGGGGCCGTCGAGGCGGACGATCGCGTGGAAGTGCACGGCGCCGCGCTTTTGGTACTCGGCGACCTTCCCAAACGAGACCCGGCACACCTCCTTCATGGCTGTCTGGGAGAGTCCGGCGCGGGCGGCGATCTCCCGGCGCAGGTAGATCGTGAACCGCCGCCACAGATCCCCGGCGTGGTTGTTCCACAGCACCGCGCCCGCGTAGTCGTACCGCTCCGGGTCCAGCGGGGTGCCGATCTCGGGGTCGTGCTCGGCATGGGCGGTGCCGCAGCGGCAGCGGCCGGTGTCGGGGCGGTTGTGGACCGGGCCGAACGACGGCGCGGTCAGCGTGGCGAACACCTTCGGATGCGTGCGGACCGCCACGGGCACGTCCTTGCGCTCATCCCCCGTGAGCCCGGCACGGATCAGGTGGAAGGTGTCGCCCGCGTAGGTCCAGGCACACGAAGGGCAGCGCGAGGCCCGACGGTTGCCACAGGCCACCCGTAACCTGCCCCCCGGCTCACTGTCGGTCGAGTACGAATACAGGACCTGGCCAGTGGCAGCGTCGCGGGTGACCGTGAGCCCTTGCAGGTGGATCGGGTCGGCGCAGCCACCGGTGCGCTGGATCTGTTCCCGCCACCGCTCGAAGCCGGGGTCGTTGGCGAGCCGCAGCGCGTCGGCCAGGGTGTGGGGGTCGGTGCCGCAGGCGGCCGCAGCATCAGCCACAGCCGCCGGGGCAACAGGCGTCAAGGTCACGCGACCACCGCCAGCGGGGCCGTGAACAGGGCCGCACGGACGGCGGTGTTGTGGCGCATGCAGGCCGTGAACAGCGGGCCGTCGTCTTCGAGGTAGTTCAGGGGGATCGGCACCCAGCCGGTGTGGCCGCCGTTGTGGTCCCAGGTCGGCACCCAGCAGGGGCAGTGCTCGCCGGGACGGTCGTGCAGGTTGTGGGTACCGCACTCCCCGCACGGGAGGACTACGCCGGGCAGGCCGGTCAGCGAGCCGTCGTTGTCGAGCTCTTCGCCGGAGCCCTGGCAGCTACCGCAGACAGCGGCGCCGGGACGGGGACGAACAGCGAGCGTTGCAGGCATGATGAAGGCTCCCTTTGTGGGAGCCCCGGGCGGCGTCGTGATCCTGGCAGAGAGCGCGCCGCACGGGGCGTGGTCATGTAGTGGAGCGACAACTCGAAGCTACTCGCAGAAAAACTGCGGGTCAATAGAAAAGCTGCGACTAGCAGTAGATCTGCACTTCTGCGATGCTGGAATCTGGCATCGAGGAGGAAAAATGAGCAACTTCGCGCTGTTCGTACGCTTCACGCTCAAGGAAGGCGGAGCCGAAGGCTTCGACGCCCTGGTGCGCGAGACCACCACCGCCATCCGCGCGAACGAGCCCGGAACCCTCGTCTACGCCTGCCACGAGGTCGAGGACGCCCCGGACCAGCGCATCTTCTTCGAGCTGTACGCCGACCGTGCCGCATTCGACGAGCACGAGCGCCAGGCCCACACGAAGCACTTCCTGTCGGAGCGCGACAAGTACGTGGCGCGCACCGAGGTCGACTTCATGGCCCCGTACGCCGGCAAGTACCCGACCGGGTCCCCCAGTGAGTGACACCGACAACCCCACTGCGGGCCAGCGAGTCGCCGAGCTGCGCCGCAAGAGAGGCATGTCCCAGCGCGACCTGGCGGCCGAGATGGGCCGCTCCGAAAGCTGGGTCTCCCAAGTCGAGCGCGGCATCCAGCCGATCGAGCGCCTGTCGGTGCTCCAAGCCCTGGCCGACGCCCTCGGCGTACCAGTGCGTGAACTACGCCCGGAAGCCGAGATCGCTCCCGAACCCGAGCCCGAGCCCGAGCAGCAGCCGCAGAGCAACGACCTCGACGGGCTACGTGTCGCGCTCACCGGACACCCCACGCTGGGAAGCCTCTTCGGACAGATCACCGCCTGCCCGGAGCCCTCGCTTGACGACTTCAGCCAGCGCGTTGACGAGCTGTGGGACCTCGCTCACGCAGCGAGCTACGCGGCACTGAGCGACCGGCTCTCCAAGGTGCTGCCGCAACTCGAAGCCGCCGTACGCCACGGTCCCGAAGCCGGGCGCGCAGAGCTCCAAGCCCTACTGGCGCGGACCTACCAGGTAGCCGCAGCGAGCTTCGTGCGTCAGGACGAGCCGGACGCCGCATGGGTCGCCGCCGACCGAGCACTCCAGGCAGCCGAACGCGCCGGCCAACCGCTGGAAGTCGTTGCGGGTCTCTTCCGCCTGGCCCACGCCTTCATAAGGCAACAGCGCACCGACCAGGCCGAACAAGCCGCCATGTCGGCGATCAACGTGCTGACACCTCGCAGCCAGGCAGACGCCAGCCCCCCGGAGGAAAGGTCGCTCCTAGGCGCCATGCACTTGGTCATGGCCGTGATCAGCGCCCGCGAGGGAGACCGCTCTGCCACGCACGCTCACATCGCCGAAGCCCGGCGCATTGCCGCGACCAATGGAGTCGACCGCAACGACTTCGACACCGAGTTCGGCCCCACCAACGTCGAGATCCACGCCGTCAGTACCGCAGTTGACCTCGGCGACGCCGGAATGGCCCTGGACGTGGCCGAACGCATCGACCCCTCAGGGCTGTCCCCGGAGCGTCAGGCACGTTTCCTGGTTGACGTGGCGCGAGCGCACGCGCAGCGGCGACACGTCGGCGAGGCCACAGCCGCACTCCTCGAAGCGGAAGCCCTGGCCCCCGAACAAGTCCACTCCCATCACCTGGCCCGCGAAGTAGTCCGCGATCTTGTCCAGTTCTCCGGCCACCGAGTCCCCGAACCCCTGGCAGAGCTGGCCGACCGAATGGCGATCGCCTAGCACTAGCCCTGGTCGCGGAGGCTCCTGCGATGATTCGGCTGTGAGCTACGACCTTGCTGTGTGGGATGGCGAACTCCCACCCGACGACCACGAAGCGGGCTCGGTGTACGACGAGCTCTACGAGCGCTATCTGGAGTCGGATGATGTCGTCATCCCTCCGGCACAGCGCATCGTGGATTACGTTGAGGCGCTCCTCGACCGGTACCCCGACGACATCGACGGCAAGATGGTATGGGCGTCGCCACCAGTCATGGACGAGGCTTCGGGGCCGATCGTGTACCTAGTCATGTCCTACAGCAAGGCCGAGGAAGTATCTGAGTACGCCGCATCGTTGGCCCGCGAACACGGACTCGTCTGCTACGACCCGCAAGGAGAAATCTTGCGGCCGTGAGTCGTCTCCTCTGTCACTAGGCGGACCATTAGATGGAAACCGTGGCGCTGACCAGAGATCGCTGCACGCACACGCCCAGCAAGCTGTTACGGATTTCCCTACCTCATCAAGCACCCGGCGTCGCTCACGCTCCGCCGGGCGCGCGGCCGACGTCCGGCCGCGCCCACGCTCCTAATGGGGACGTAAGCGTTGGGGATGGCCGACACGTGGTGAGCCGTATTCGCTCCTGAGGCACTGACCTCTCAAGGCAGAGCCGGTCCCGT
>NZ_JBHXSO010000021.1:0-39418 GCF_042714775.1 Streptomyces sp. NPDC058691
ATTCTCCATCGCTCCGGGCCCGCCCGTCCGTTCTCACTGCATGCCCCGGCTCAGCCCCCGGTGCGCTCCAGCGCCAGTTCCAGCACCACGAGCAGGGCGTCCCGCACCGAGCCGCGCTCGCGGGCGTCGAACACCACCACCGGCACGTGCTCGGCCACGTCCAGCGCCCACCGCACCTCGTCCAGGGAGTGCTCGACGCGCCCGTCGAAGGCGTTGAGCGCGACGGCGAACGGGATCCGCCGGTGCTCGAAGTAGTCGACGGCCGCGTAGCAGTCGTCCAGGCGCCGGCTGTCGACGATGACGAGGCCGCCGACCGCGCCCTCCACGATGTCGTCCCACATGAAGCCGAACCGCTCCTGGCCGGGCGTCCCGAACAGGTACAGCTTCAAGGTGGGGTCGATGGTGAGGCAGCCGAAGTCCATCGCCACCGTGGTCGTGGTCTTGCGCGGGGTCTGGCTGAGGTCGTCCACGCCGGCCGCCACCTCGGTGATGGCGGCCTCGGTGGTCAGCGGCTCGATCTCGGAGATGGAGCCGACGGCCGTGGTCTTGCCCACGCCGAAGCCGCCCGCGATCACCATCTTGACCGGCAGCGGCGGTCGTACGACGGCCTGTGCGGCCGTGCCGCCGCCGAGGAGCTGTTCAGTCGGTGTCACGGAGTACCCCCCGGGAGTCGGGGACGGCCCGGAGGCCATCGATAACCCTTCGCAGGACGGATGCGTCATGGGTGGCACCGGTGTCGGGCACATGGACCGTGAGCTGTCCCGCGGCGCGCAGGTCCTCGGCGAGGACCCGCACCACGTTCAGATGCAGCCGCAGCCGGGCCGCGATTTCCGCGATGGACTGCGGGCGCCGGCAGGCGGCGACGATGTCGTGCTCTTCGAAGGCGAGCTTGTCGAGCGTCTTGAGCCCGGCGGCGGTGGCCACCACCTGGGTCTCCACCGGAACCGGCCGGCCGGAGGCGGGTGCCACCCGGCCGGCCGTGAGGAGGAACGGGCGCACGGCCGAGGCGGGCCCGACCCGATCGGGGCCCGGGGGCGTCACGCCGTCCTCACCGGCCGGTGTGCGGCCGTCCGCCATAAGTCGTGTCTTCCTCTCCGGACCGGGCGGTCGCCGGTCAGCGCGCCGACGCGGCGCCGACGGTGTTCTTCAGTTCGAGCACCAGCTGCGGGCTGAGCGCGGTACCGGCCCGGTTGGCGAAGAGCGTCATCTCGTAGGCGATGTTGCCGAGCTTGGCCTCCTTGTCGGTGACGACGCCGAGCACGGCGCCGCTGCCGATCGCGGAGACGATGACGTGGCCGCCCTCCAGGTCGATGATGACCTTGTTCAGGCCGCCGAGGCCGTAGTTGCCCGAGGCGCCCGCGGCCAGGCTGGTGATGCCGGAGACGATGGCGGCCAGCCGCTCGGAGTGGGCGCGCTCGCGCAGCTCCGACACGGCGATGAGCAGCCCGTCGGAGGAGACGGCGATGGCGTCGACGACGCCCGCGGTCTCGGTGGCGAAACGGTTCAGCAGCCAGTTGAAGTCGGCTGCGGCGGCCTGCAGGTCGGTCGTCGGAGTGTCACCTGTCGGCGTGCTCACTGCTCGGCTCCTTCTGGGAGGTGGTTCGGGTCGTGCGTGCGGGGGGTGGTCGCGGTTCCGGAGTCCGCACCGGGGACGGTGCGGTCGTCTCCTGTGGAGTGGGTGCCGGTGCCGGTGCCGGAGTCGCTGTCGCGGTGGGCGCGCTCGACGGCGGCCTCGAACTCCTCCAGGGCGGACCGTACGGCCTCGGCGTCCTCGGGTTGCGCGGGGTGCGCGGCCTGCTGCGCGGCCGCACCGGTCGTCGTCCTCAACGTGGCGCCGCGGACCCGTCGGCGCAGGGAGGGCTGGCCCGCGGAGTCGTCGGCCGGTGCCTCCGTCCGGGGCCCGGGCACGAACGGGCGCTGTTCGGCGGCTCCGGCCGCCTCCCGCCGGGGCACGCGCCGCGGGAGCGGCACCCCCTCCCCGTCGGCGGTCGCAGGGGTGCCCTCGCCCGGGGCCGGCCGGGCGGCCGCGTGGGGACCGGTGGACGGGACGAGGTCCGCGCCCGGGTCCGCGGCGGCCTGGGCGCTCCGCGCGGTCGGCGAGGAGTCCGGCGCGCCTGACTGCAGGCTCGGCGGCGTGCTGCCGGAGCCCACCGCACTCATGCTCAGCAGCAGGGTCGCGGGGATCGCGACCTCGGCGGTCACGCCGCCGCCCGGGGTACGGGACAGGGTCACCCCGACATCCCAGCGGCGCGCCAGGGTGCCGACCACGAACAGGCCCAGCACCTTCGTCGGGACGAGGTCCAGGCGCTCGCGGCGGATCAGCCGGGCGTTCTCCTCCTCGAGCCGCTCGGCGCTCATGCCGAGGCCGTGGTCGGCCACGGCGATGAGGGCGTCGCCGTCGCCGGAGCGCACGGTCACCTCGACGGGGCTGCCCGCCGGGGAGAACGAGACGGCGTTCTCGACGAGTTCCGCCACCATCAGCGTGAGGTCGCCGATGATGTCCGGCTCGACCATGGCCTCGGTCTCGGCGTACAGCCGCACCCGCTGGTAGCCCTCGATCTGGCCGAGCGCGGCCCGCACCACGTTGGTGAGCGCGGTGGGACCCGAGTCCAGGACGGTCTCCCGGATGCCCGCAAGCAGCATCAGGCTGTCGGCGTTGCGGCGCAGGCGGACGGCGATGTGGTCGATGGAGTACAGGCGCTCCAGCAGCGCGGGGTCGGTCTCGCCCCGTTCGACCGCGTCGATCAGCGCGAGCTGACGAGTCGTCAGGTTGCTCACCCGGCGTCCCACGTTGCCGAACATCTCGGCGACGTTGCGGCGGCTGAGCACCTGGCGCTCCAGGAGCGCGGCGGCGGTCGTCTGCACCTGGTTGAACGCCTGGGCGAGTTCGCCGATCTCGTCCCGGGCCGTGACGGGCACATCGCGCACGCGCGGCGGGCCGGCGTCCTCGGTGTCGTCGTCGGCCACCCGGGCCAGCTCGCGGCTGGTGGCGGCCGAGACCTCCTGCGCGGCCGCGGTGAGCGCCTGCACCGGGCGGACCACCGACCGGCGGACGACGACCGACAGGGCGAGCCACACGAGGAAGCCGAACAGTGCCACGGCCAGCAGCAGGGCGGCCCGCCACCAGGCGTCGGTGGAGGCGTTGTCGGCGCGGTCGGCGATCTGGTCGATGAGCGAGGAGGTGATCTTCAGCCGGTTCGCCGCCTGCTCGGGGTAGGCCGGGTAGTCGGCCAGCGCGGCCTTGAACGCCCGGTGGACCTCGGCCGGGGTGTCCGCCTGCAGGGAACTCGGGTCGATCTGCAGCTCGGCGTACGCCTGCGCGATCCGGCCCTGGGTGTCGCTGTGCTCGATGCCGGAGAGCTCGTCGGCCTGCTGCTCGGTGGCGAACCGGGCGAAGCGGTCGGCCTGGTAGGTGTACAGCTGGTAGGAGCCGACCGCGGCATTGAACTCGATGAGGGCGTTGGCGTCACCGGTCGTCGCCGAGAACACGCTCGTCTCGAAGGAGCTGTGCGCGGCGTCCGCCCGCAGCAGGGAGTCCAGCAGATTGCCGGTGAAGGTCGCCGCCAGCGCCGCGTTGCGGTCCAGGCCGAGGCCGTCGATCAGCCCCTTGGCCACGCCCGTGTAGGCGGGGTCGATGTTGTCGGCCGGCAGATAGCTCTGCTCCACCGTCTCGCGCAGGCTGGTCAGGCCCTCGATCTCCTTCAGGGACTGCGCCTCGGTCTCCGGCAGCCGGTCCCCGAAGGCCCTGCGCACCTTGGCCACCTGGGCGTCGACCGACCGCTGCGCCTCGCGGTACGCGTCGGTCGAGGGGCGTGCGCCACGGCCCGCGGCCTCGAACCGCACCGAGAGCAGGATGGCCTGCTGGTGCTCGGCCTCCACCCGGTCGGCCAGGGCCGCCACCTGGGTGCTGTCGCGGACCAGTTGGGCCGCGGACGCCGCGTCCCGGGCCCGCCCCACCTGGTCGGCGATGAGGTACGTGAGCAGTACGGCCACCACGGCCAGCGGGACGCCCACCAGGACGTTGAGCTTGCGCCGGAAGGGCCAGCGGTCGGCGAACCCCAAGGGCCCGGCACCCGGCGGCGGAGCAGCCGGGCGGGTGGGCACGTCCACCTGGACCGTGGACACCTGGCCTCCATTCATGGGGGTGTGGTCGATGATGCGCAACGACATCGAAGCGGCCCCCGCACACTGCTGTGACCGATGCAACTGCGGTGAATCTATCGCGCCTTCGAAGCTGCGTTCGCCACGCCTCATGTCAAGAATCTGTTACAAGCCGACCGTTCACTCTTCACATTTGGGCACCAACGAGGCCAATCGGTGACCAGACTGCTATTGACTGACCGGGAACCGGCTGGATTGGATCAGCATCGTGCGTGTCCCCGCAGCCCGCACGCCCTGCCTCGACCCAGCCCCCACCAATCTCCGAGCCCGGAACGAGAATTGTGACTTCTTACGCGAAGAGCCCCTGGTCAAGCACGAGAAACCGCGGCGTGGCCGCCGTCGCGCTCGCCGCCTCCGCGGCACTCGTCACCGGGTGTTCGTCGTCCTCCGACGACAAGTCCGACAACCCGCTCTCGGAAGGCAAGGCCAGCGGCAACACCGTCGTCGTCGGCTCCAACAACTTCGCCGAGAGCATCCTGCTGGCCGACATCTACGGCGAGGCCCTCAAGGCCAAGGGCGTCAAGGTCACCTACAAGCCCAACATCGGCAGCCGCGAGACCACCTACGGCCTGCTGAAGAACGGCTCCATCACCGTCCTGCCCGAGTACAACGGCGCTCTGCTCGCCTACCTCGACAAGGACGCCACGCCGAAGACGGTCGAGGAGACCACGGCCGCCATCGGCGCCAAGCTCGACCCCAAGCTGACGCTGCTGGACCCCGCGCCGGCGCAGGACAAGGACTCGGTCACCGTGAACGCGGCGACGGCGGCGAAGTACAAGCTCACCGGCGCGTCCTCGATCGCGGACCTGAAGGACATCGCCAAGGACCTGGCCATCGGGGCCTCGCCCGAGTTCCAGACCCGGCAGCAGGGCCTGGTGGGTCTGAAGGACGTGTACGGGCTGGAGTTCAAGTCCTTCAAGGCGCTGGACGCGGGCGGCCCGCTGACCGCGGCGGCGCTGACGAAGAACACCGTGCAGGTGGCGGACATCTTCACCACGGACCCGACCATCGCCAAGGAGAAGTTCGTGGTCCTGCAGGACCCGAAGAACCTCTTCGGGTTCGAGAACGTGCAGCCGCTGGTCTACAAGTCCGGGCTGGACCAGAAGGGCATCGACGCCCTCAACGCGGTCTCCGCCAAGCTGGACACCGAGGCCCTGCTCGACCTGGACACCCAGGTGCAGTCGCAGAGCAAGGACCCGCTGGACGTCGCCCAGGCCTGGCTGAAGTCCGTCGGCCTCAGCTGACCCATCGCACATGGACACGACCCTGAACGGCTCGACGCGGGTGCCCCCGGACCCCGAGGACACCGGCGTCGAGCTGGACGGGCGTGGCCTCACCGTGCCGGACGTGGTGCGGATCGCCGACGCGACGGCCGCGCCGGCCGTGTCGCCGGACGCCCTCGACCGGGCGCGGCGCTCCTGGCGGGCGGCCGGCCGGCTCGCCGCCGCGGGACGCCTCTACGGCCGCGGGACCGGCGTCGGCGCGCACCGATCGGTGCCGGTCGCCGCGCAGGACGAGGCCGAGCACGGTCTGCGTCTCCTGCGCAGCCACGCCGGCGGCGCCGGGGCACCGCTGCCGGCACGCCAGGTCCGGGCGATGCTCGCGATCCGCGCCAACCAGTTGCTCGCGGGCGGATCCGGCATCCAGCCCGCCTTCATCACCGCCCTCGCCGACGCACTGCGCCTGGGTGTCCACCCGGCGGTCAGCGAGTACGGCGGCCTCGGCACCGGCGACCTCACGGCCCTCGCCCAGACGGGCCTCACCCTGATCGGCGAACGCCCCTGGCTGACCGCCGGCCCGGACGCGCCCGGCGCGCGGACCGGCGACGACGACCAGGCGGCGCCGAGTTCCCTCCCCGGCGTTCTGCCGCCCGGGTTCCCCGTGCAGCGGCGCGGTGGGACCGCGCGGACGGAACCGGGAGACGGTGGTCCCGCCGAACCGGCCGCGGAGCTGCCCGCGCCCGTGGTGCCGCAACCCGGCGACGCGCTCGCGCTGCTCAGCAGCAACGCGCTCACCCTGGGCCAGGCCGCGGTCGCCTGCCACCACCTCGACGTGGTGCTCCGCGCCACGCACGCCGTGGCCGCGCTGTCGCTCGCGGCGGTCTCCGGCTCGCTGGAGGCGTACGCCCCCGAGGTGCACGCGCTGCGCCCCTACCCCGGAGTCGCCCGCGCCGCGGCCGAGGTGCTGCGGCTGCTCGGCGTGCCCGGCCGGCCGCACGGCGCCGCCCGCCGGATCCAGGACCCGTTCGGTTTCCGGGCCTTCCCGCAGGCGCACGGCCCCGCCCTCGACTCCGCGGGCGCCCTGCGCCGGATCGTGGAGGCCGAGATCAACTGCCCGTCGGAGAACCCGCTGATCTCCTCCGACGGCTCCACGGCCCATCACCACGGGTCCTTCTACGCGGCCCCGCTCGGTCTCGCCCTGGACGGGCTGAACCTGGCCGTCCTGCAGACGGCCCAGCTGTCCGCCGCCCGGCTGACCGCCCTCGGCCGCCCGGACCTCACCGGCCTGCCCGGGTTCCTGGCCACGGGCCCGGCGGGCAGTTCGGGCACGATGATCCTGGAGTACACCGCCAACTCGGCCCTGGCGGAACTGCGCTCCTGCGCCGCGCCCGCTTCGGCCGGCCACGCCGTGCTCTCCCACGGACTGGAGGAGGCCGCGAGCTTCGCCTCCCAGGCGGCCCGGCAGTCGCTGCGCGCCGTCGACGCGTACACCACCGTGCTGGCCTGCGAACTCGTCGCCGCGGTGCGGGCGCTGCGGCTGCATCCGGCGGCGCCGGCCATCGCGGCGTTCACCGTGGCCGCCTCCGTACTCCCGGACGGGACCGAGGACCGCCCGCTGACGGCGGACGTGACGGCGGCGGCCGACCTGCTGCCCGTGCTCGCGGCTCTCTGAGAGCCGCCGCCCCGGTCGCCGTCAGGTCCTCGGGAGCCCGGACCGGCCGGTGGTGACCATGGCTTCGGTGATCTCCGCGGCCTGACGGCGTGCCAGCGCGTGCGCCTCCTCCAGTGAGGCACGGTGCTGCGGAAGCAGATGCCTGAGCGGCTCCACGACGGGGGCGTAGGTCAGTTCGGGCGTGATGGGGCGGACGTCCAGGGCCAGCAGATTCGCGTCCCCGAGGATGGTCCGCAACGCCGGTACGAGGAAGTCCTTGCCGTGCTGGGGTGCGCCGGGGCCGTAGCCGCCGCCACGGGCGGAGACGACGACGGCGGGGCGGCCGGCGCTGCGGGCGGGGCCGGCCATGCCGATCGTCCTGCCGACGATCATGATGTGGTCCAGCCACGCCTTGAAGACCGACGGCAGGGAGTAGTTGTAGAGCGGTACGGCGAAGAGATAGGCCTCCGCGCCGAGGAATTCCTCCACCAGCTCGTCCTGGAGGAGTGCGGCGGCCTTCTGCTCAGGGGTGTGCCGGTCGGCGGGAGTCGTGCGGGCCGTGATGCCGGCCGCGTCCAGGTGGCCGACGGGGTCGAGTGCGAGGTCGCGGCGGATGACGTCACCGCCCCAGGCGGCGGTGAAGGAGTCGGCGACCTGACGGGAGACGGAGGCGTCGCCGGAGGCGGAGGCGTCGATGCGCAGCAGATAGGACATGGTGGTGGCTCTTTCGTGTGGGTGTGTGGTGGTCCGCCCGGTGGAGGCCGGCGTGCGGACGCGGGTGGAGCCGTGACCTCAGGACGCGGCGGGTGGGGGGACGACGCAGCCGTCCGGGCGGCACGCCCCGTCGGCTCCGCCCAGGATCCGCAGCGAACGCGGCGCAGGGTGGGCTGCATCCCATGCCTGAGCCATGGCCGCAAGCAGCACGTCGGTACCGACGGCGCCGGGGATGGCGTACGTGCCGTCGAGGGTCGTGAACGGCACTCCGCGGGCACCCAGGCGCTCGGCTTCGCGCTGGTCGGCGGCCACCTGAGCCCGGTAACGCCGGTCGCTCAGCGCCCGGTCGGCCTCGTCGCGGTCCAGGCCGGCCTCGGCGGCGAAGCCGAGCACCTGGTCCTTGGTCCACAGGTCGCGCCGCGCCCCGAAGTGGGCGCGGAACATCGCCGTCCACACCTCATCGCCGCGGCCCTTGTCGGTGGCGAGGGCGAGAAGTTCGTGTGCGTAGTCGGTCGGGCCGAGCCTTCGGTCCAGCGCGTGATAGGGCTCCAGCCCCTCGGCGTGTGCGGCACCCTCGATCGACGCGAAGAGCCGCTCTCCGTCCCGTGCCGGGATGCCGTGGATCTCCAGCAGCCGCCGCTGGGTGACGCCCTCCGGCAGCAGGTCGGGGTGGATCCGGAACGAGCGGTGGACGACCTCCACCTCGTCGGCGTGCTCGAAACGCTCCAGCGCCAGCCGCAACCGGTGGTCCATCAGCCCGCAGTACGGGCAGATGACGTCCGACCAGAACTCGATCTTCATGGTGGGCTCCTCCCGAAACTCACTATCTGTTCGTAGCCCCACTGTGGATTAGGATGACAAGCGATACAAAAGGCACATCCATGTGCGTGGATCACGGGAGAGAGGCGGCGGACATGAGCGCCGGCAGCGAGCTCCGACGGGGACGCACGAACGTCCGGGCGAACGTGCGGCGCGCCCCGGGCCCGTGCGCGCACTGGGGGGACAAGGACGCCGACTTCATTCGCGAGGTGCTCGACCTGGTCGGCGACAAGTGGAGCGTGCTGATCATCGGAACCCTCTCGGACGGACCCGTGCGGTACTCCGACCTCGCACACGCCATCCCCGGCATCTCCCAGCGGATGCTCACCCTCACCCTCAAGCAGCTCCAGCGCAGCGGACTCGTCGACCGCACGGCGTACGCCGAAGTCCCTCCCCGCGTCGAGTACTCCCTGACCGGGCTCGGGACCTCGCTGCTGTCCACCGTGCTGGAGCTGGCGGCCTGGTCCGCCGACAAGCACACGGAGATCCGGCACCACCAGAACGGCTACGACGAGCGAAACGCGTAGGCACCGCCCCAGCCCCGTCGAGACCTTCTCCGGTCCTCGTCCACAAGGACCGCGTCCGAGGTTTCGTCTTCGACGTGGCCACCGGCAAGCTCAACGAGGTCATCTGACGCCCCAAAGCCCGGACAACCGGTTCCTCCCGTCCGGCTGCTGCCATCCCTTTGGGACACACGCGTCAATCCAAACCGCAATATCACACAATCCACGCGCATCCCTGCTGACTCGACCGGGCATATCTACAGATATTCGCCAGATTCGGCACCCTGGCGACTGTCACCGGGAGGAGTGGGCGTGTGGGCATGGTTCACCTGGTCCTGGCCTTCCTGGCCCTTCTCCTCGCGGGTGTGGCGTGGCGGCTCCACCGCTATCCCGGCGGCTGGGGATTCGCTTTCTCCGGCAGCCACGACAAGGACCGGGACCGCCTGGACCGCGAGCGCCGGGCCGTTCGGGAACTGCAGAGCAAGGCCCGGCGGGAACTGGCGGCGGCGCAGGGCCAGGTGGCCCGGGCCGATCACGCGTACCGGAGCCGGATCAGCCACGCCGAGCGGCGGCTGCGGCAGTTGCGCCGACGGGGCAACGGTGCCTTGATCGCGACACTGGGTCACTTGTCCCTGCACGAACACGTGATGGTGATATCCGGGCCGGCGACGAAGGTGCTGCCGCTGGGCGGCGTGCAGGTGCAGTTCGAGCACAGCGCGATGGGCAACCACATCTACCTCAGGCGCCCGGACGGCGTGCACTGGGAGTCCTATGCGATCGGCGAGCACGGCGAGGACGGTGTGCGCCGCTTCAGTGTCCGCATCGAGAACCAGGTCGCCAAGGAGAACCGGCTTCTCGCGGAACTCGCCGAGTCGGCGAAAAAGGCCAAGGAGGAGCTCAAGGAAGCGCGGGCCGACACCCGTCCCGCGGAGCTCGCCCGCCGGCGTCTGGGCGCGGTGACCGCTCGTCAGAGCCGCGACAGGGCACTCGACGAAGCGCTCGCCGCACTCGACACCGCCCGGGACCGGTGGCAGGCGCTCACCGGCCGGCGACCTCCGCGATAGACCCGCGGGCTCAAGATGCGCCGGAGGCGTTCAGCCGGGCGCGCAGAGCCTCGGCGATCTCGCCCGCGGCAGCCAGCTGCCCGGCCGCGAGGGGATCGACGAAGAGTTCCCGGACGGCCCTCAGATGCGGGAGCGTGGCCCGGCGGAAGCCCTGGGCACCCTCGGCGGTGAGCACCACCTCGGCGCCCCGGCTGTCGGTGGCGCACTCCACGCGCCGGATCAGCCCACGGCGCTCCATGCGTCCCAGATGGTGCGACAGGCGGCTGCGTTCCCATCCGACGGCCGCCGCGAGTTCGGAGGAGCGCAGCCGGTGCCCCTCCGCCTCCTGCAGCGCGAGGAGTACGGCGTAGTCCCCGGGGGACAGCCCGGAATCGCCCTGCAGGCGTGACGCCAGCTCCGAGCGGAGCCGCTCCGTCGTCTCGACGAAGTCACGCCAGATCCGCAGTTCCTCAGCGGTGGGCAGAGCCCCGTGTCGCCGTCCCATGGCCGCTCCCTCTGTTTGACATGTCAATCATATCGATGCATGCTTGACGCGTCAATGACTTGGCCGCCGGACGTACCGCAGCTCCGGGGGCGGGGAGGAGAGGACCATGACGGCCACTGCCTTCGAACTGGGTCTGAACTCGTTCGGAGAGGTCGCGACCGACGGGGATCGCGTGCTCAGCGACGCCGAGACCGTCCGGCTGCTCGTCGAGGAGGCCGCGCTGGCCGAGGCGGCGGGGCTCGACGTCTTCAGCGTCGGCGAGCACTACCGGCCAGGACACGTCGACACCGCCTCCCCCGTGCTGCTCTCCGCGATGGCCACCGCCACCGAACGCATCCGGCTCGGCACCTCGGTCACCGTGCTCAGCACCAACGACCCGGTGCGGCTCTACCACGCGTTCTCCACCGTGGACGCCGTGTCGGGAGGCCGGGCCCAACTGGTCCTGGGGCGGGCCTCGGTCACCGAGTCCTTCGCCCTGTTCGGCCACGACGTCGCCGAATACGACCGGCTCTTCGACGAGAAGCTCGACCTGTTCATGCGCTTGCAGCGGGAGGAGACGGTGACGTGGTCCGGCACCGTCCGGACACCGCTGACCGACCAGCTGCTGCGCCCCCGGATGCGGCCCGGCGGCATCCCCACCTGGATCGGCGTGGGCGGCAGCCCCAACTCCACGATCCGCGCCGCCCGGTACGGCCTGCCGCTGATGCTGGCCATCATCGGGGGCCGCCCGCAGCGCTTCGCCGGCCACGTGGACCTGTACCAGCGGGCACTGAAGGAGTCCGGCCATCCCGCCCTGCCCGTCGGCCAGCACTCCCTGGGCCTCGTCGCGGACACCGACGAGGAGGCCGCCGACATCTGGTGGCGTTACTGGGAACCGGTCGTCGCCGCGATCTCGGAGGAGCGCGGCTTCTACAAGCCCACCCGCGAGCGCTACGAGGCCGAGATCCGCGACGGCGCGCTGTTCGTCGGCTCCCCCGAGACCGTGGCCCACAAGATCGCCCGCACGGCCCGTGACCTCCACCTGAGCCGCTTCGACCTCAAGTACGACATCCTCCACCTGCCCCGCCAGGCCCGCGCCCGCACCATCGAACTCCTGGGCCGCGAAGTGGCCCCGCTGGTACGCGAACTGCTCACGAAGGAACCCGCTGATGTCTGATCTCGTTTTCGGCCTCGACACGTTCGGCGACGTACCCGAGGACGACTCCGGCGCTCCCGTCTCCTATGCCGCCGCGATCCGGCAGGTCCTCGACGAGGCCGTCCTGGCCGACCAGACCGGCGTCGACGTCATCGCGCTCGGCGAGCACCACCGCCCCGAGTACTCCGTCTCGACCCCGGAGACCGTGCTCGCCGGCATCGCCACGCGCACCGAGCGGATCCGGCTCGCCTCCGGCGTGACCGTCCTCAGCTCCGACGACCCCGTCCGGGTCTTCCAGCGCTTCGCGACGGTGGACGCGCTCTCCGACGGCCGGGCCGAAGTGATCCTCGGCCGCGGCTCCTTCACCGAGTCCTTCCCCCTCTTCGGATACGACCTCAGCGACTACGACGTGCTGTTCGAGGAGAAGATCGAGCTCTTCGCGAAGCTCCTGGAGGAGAAGCCCGTCACCTGGAGCGGCACCGTGCGGGCGCCGCTGAAGGACGCGGACGTCTTCCCCAAGACCGAGTCCGGGCGGCTGAGCACCTGGGTCGGCGTCGGCGGCTCGCCCCAGTCGGTCGTCCGCACCGCGCGCTACGGCCTCCCGCTCATGATCGCCATCATCGGCGGCACGCCCACGCGTTTCGCGCCCTACATCGACCTCTACCGGCGCGCGACGGAGCAGTTCGGCACGACCGCGCACCCCGTGGGCATGCACTCCCCCGGTTTCATCGCCGACACCGACGAGGAGGCCCGCGAGGTGTTCTGGCCCGGCTACCGGACGATCCGGGACCGCATCGGCGCACTGCGCGGCTGGCCCCCGATCCGCCGCGAGGAGTTCGAGGCCGAGATCGAGCACGGCTCCCTCTACATCGGGTCGCCCGAGACGGTCGCCCGCAAGATCGCCCGCGCCGTCGGCGACCTGGGCGTCGGCCGGTTCGACCTCATCTACACCGGGGGCGCCCAGCCGGCCGGCGCCCGCCTGCGGGCCGTGGAACTGTACGGCACCAAGGTGATCCCCATGGTCCGCGACATACTCGCCGGCTGACGACGCGAACAGAAACGGAGACGACGACATGAACCCCGAGGACGTGCGCACGATCGGCATCCTGGGCGCGGGGAAGGTCGGGACCGTGCTGGGCCGGCTGGCCCTGGCCGCCGGCTACCGGGTGCTGATCGCGGGCTCGGGCGATCCCGCTCCCATCGCGCTCACGGTGGAGGTCCTCACCCCGGGCGCGGTCGCGGTCACCGCCGCCGAGGCCGCGGCCCGCTCCGACATCGCGATTCTGGCGCTGCCGCTGGGCAAGTACCGCAGCATCCCGGCCGAGGCGCTGCGGGGCAAGCTCGTGGTCGACGCGATGAACTACTGGTGGGAGGTCGACGGCATACGCGACGACCTGACCGACCCCCGCACCTCGTCGAGCGAGACCGTCCAGGCGTTCCTGTCCGGGTCGCGTGTGGTGAAGGCCTTCAACCACATGGGGTACCACGATCTGGAGGACGGGGCCCGGCCCGCCGGTGCGCCGGGGCGCAAGGCGATCGCCATCGCGGGTGACGACCCCGGCGACCTGGCCGAGGTCGCAGGCCTCGTCGACGCACTCGGCTTCGACGCCGTCGTCGCGGGCCCGCTCGCCCAGGGCGTCCGCCTCGAACCGGGGACCGAGCCCTTCGGCGCCAACGTGGACCGCAACGAACTCACGGCCATGCTCGCCCGCTTCCCGGAGACCGACCGCGGCCGTGCCGTCGCCGGGGCCCGGGCGGCCACGGCCGGTTCCACCGCGGACCCCGTCGGGTAGCCTCCCGAGGCCTGGGCTCAGCCTGCTTTTCGCGGCAGGTCAGGGCAGATGAACCGGTGCGCGGCACGGACGATCCGCCCTGCCTCTGCCGCGGCCACCCGGCGGTCCGACGTGCTGAAGCGCTCGACGGTCCGGGCGATCACAGTGCCGCGGCTGACGTCGGCCGCAAGCAGGACACAGATGTCGCGGCCCGCCCAGAGAGCCGGATCCATGCCCCTGGAGTCCAGTGCGGGATCGATGTCGCCGATGGCCCTCAGGTAGGCGTCGCGATGCGCGGGGCCGAGGTCCGAAGGGATGCTGCCGCCCGCCGCCGCGTCCGCGAGAACCTCCTCGGAAACCGTGGCCCGCGAAGTCGCCGGCTCGGTCCGCGTGGTGCTCCCGGCGCACGCGCAGACGGTGATCAGCAGGGTGGCCGCGGAGGCAAGGCGGAGGATTCTCATCGCCCTACAGTCACGGATCACCGCCACGGATGTCGGCGCACCAGGCCACGTCGCCAGGCCGCTCAGCCGAATGGAGCAGACGGGCCGCCGCGTGATCAGGGCGCGGGGACAACCAGATCGAAGCCGGCCTTCCCCTGGGCCACGCCGTTGATCTGCAGTTCGAGTGCGTGGCTTCCGGGGTGGAAGACCCGCGTGCTGATCCGTTTGAACGAGTGCCGGCGGCTGATGGACAGCCGCTCCCCCGCACCCAGGGTCCTGGTCGTCAGCTTGAAGACCTTGGGGGCGGTGCGGCCGTTGGCCTTCTGGTAGTGGATGACGTAGTCGATCGCCAGCTTGGCCGGGGCGTCACCGGTGTTCTCCAACTGGAAGGTGAAGGCGAGCTCTTCGCCGACCGTCACCCGCGCCGCGGTCAGTTCGAGGCCGGTGAGGGTGACGCCCGCGGCGGGTTCGAAACCCAGCAGGGCCAGGGCGCCCGGGTGGCCCTTCTTGACCGCGGTGCGCAGGGCATGCCGGATCAACCGGGGCGTGTGGTCGTCAGGGGCGGCTGCCCAGCGCGTGACCACGTCGACGGCGAGGTCGGGGTCAGCGTGGCTGATGTCGTTGACGTGGTTGGCCACGGAGCGCCGCACGTATTCGGAGGGGTCGCGGTAGAGGGCGTCCAGGATGGGCAGGGTCGCCCGGGGCCGGGCGAGGATCCCCGGGACGCGGATCGCCCAGGGCAGCCTGGGACGGGTCCCTTCGGTGGCGAGGCGCCGGACATGCTCGTCCGGATGGTGCACCCATCGCTCCACGATCTTGAGAGCGCGTTCGAGGTCGGCCACGAGCACACGCCGGATGGCGAATTCGGCCGTCAGCCGCGGAGTGAGGTCGGCGAGCAGTTCCAGGGAGGACTCGAAGGCGTCGGATTCCGTCGCCTCCAAGGCACGGGAGACGACGGCTTCCGTGACGGGCCAGATCATCCACCCGGTGAATTCCGGGTCCTTGAGCGCGGTGCGGACGACCGCCTCCACGCGAGGGTAGTCGTCGGGCAGGTCCGTCAGCAGGGCGTCGCGCAGCAGGTCACTGCGTTCCCGCAGGGCCAGCCCGTCGAGACGCGCGGCGCCGGAGCGCACCGCGGCCGCGCCTCGGGGCCCGTTGGCCCGCTCCATGCAGACACCGAGTCCGGCTGCGGCGGCGTGGCCCAGCAGTTCTTCCGCGAGCGGCACCGCGGCGGTCCTTTCGGTTCTCCCGGCTCCGTACGCGCGGGCGGGGTGAGCGTCGCGCGGCCGTGGGGACGGTCGCGCGACTTCTATCCTAGCAGTCACTCGGTGCGGGCTCGCGTCCCACCGCGCTCACGCGCCGCCCAGCAGCGCCTCCAGTGCCACGGCCGTATCCGGATGGCGAGCGATGAGCACCGCGCCGGACGGACCGGCATCCGCCGTCGCCCATGTCCCGTCGCAGCCGAGGAGGTCCGCCACCGCGTCACACGTGGCGGGGTGGGCGGCGAGCAGCGTGCCGGCGCGGGTGCCGCCCGCCGGCGGCGTCCGGTGCACGGCCTCCGGCTCCGGCCGCGCGCGCCACGGCGGCACCCACGCGTCCAGCGCGTCGAGCCGGCCGGGGAAGGTCCGTCCCGCCTCGCGGATCAGCAGGGGGGCCAGCTCGGCGCCGTTCGATCGCAGGTTGGTGATCAGGACCGGCAGCCACGGCAGGAGCACCGGGTCCGGCAGCCGGCCGAACGCGTTCGACACCGCCTCCACGACGAAGTCGGTGAGGCCCGGAACGGGCTCCAGACTGTGGAGGAAGCCGCTGAGGTAACGCGGATAGGCGGGCACCACCAAGGGGTTGGCCAGCAGCTCGTCGCACCGGGCCCGCAGCTCCGCGCGGGAGAGATGCCCCAGCTGCACCTGGGCCGCCCACAGCAGCGCCGTCTTGGAAGGGTCCTGCGGATGCGACTGCGCGACCGCCAGCTCCAGCTGGGTCCGGTCGCAGCCCAGCGACAGCGCCAGGCTCTCCATGCTGAACAGGAAGCCCAGCATCGCGGCCACCTGGCCGACCGTGGCGTCCTCGTCGGTGAACGCCGTCGGCAGCAGGGTGCAGTAGTGGGCGTATCCGGTCTTGACGAAGGACTCGATCCACGGCGGCAGCACCGGCTCGCTGGTGCGGTAGTAGGAGAGCAGCCGCCGCACCCGGCGCAGCACCTCGGGTGCGCCGTCGACGCCGCGCTCGGCCGACAGCACCGCGAGGGCGTGGTTGCCCAGTTCGTCGGCGAGGCGGCGGCTGCGCAGGTACAGCGTCGCGTCCTCGACGGCCTCCAGGACCGTCGCCGTGGTGGCCTGCGGGCCGTACGCGGTACGGCGCAGTCGCTGCTCCAGGACCTGCTCGATGCTCACGCCCTCGTAGCCGAGCTCGATGAGCGCACGCTGGTGGGTTCCCAGGGCCAGGTCCCAGGACTCCTGGATGGGCCGCTCGCCGAGTTTCCGCTCGCCCATGATCGGCCGCGCGGTGCCGGGCGGCATCAGGCGTCGCAGCATCCACAGCACGTCGGAGCACCGGGCCAGTTCCGGCCGGCCGGCGATGTCCAGCAGCGCCCGTTGCACACCGCGCTGCTGGAGCTTCAGATCCAGGGGCGCGAGCCGGTCGTGCACGTCACGGGCCAGCGGCGGCAGCGCGTCGTAGCCGACCTGGCCGATCCGGTCGCCCCCCATCATGATCTCCACGAGCCGGCGCACATCGCGCCGGCCGGGCACGGTGTCCTTCTCGATGCAGGTGACGGCCGCGTCCTGGAAGTCGTACGGGGTCGGTCTGGCCCGGTCGCGCATCCCGGCCAGCAGGATCGACGTCTCGAACACGGCGATGGCGTCGGCGGTGGAGGCGAGGTAGCCGTTGCGGCGCGCGGCACGCACGATGTCCACCGACCAGCCGAGCAGTTCGGCCTCGTCCAGCCCGTCCAGGACGGGCGGCCGCCGGAGGAAGCCGGTCAGCTGATCGGACGGCGCGGCCTCCGGCACGGGAGCGGTCGCGGCCTTCCGCACCGTCTTGCCGGCGCCCGCCTGCCCGGTCAGGCGGAACGGCTTCACGCGCGTCCGCTTGAGGTTCTTCGCCCAGACCGTCGCGGCGATCGACACCGAGCCCGCGGCGAGGCCGAACTGCGCCTCGATCGCCGCGTGGCTGGACGGAATCAGGCCGTGCAGCCACTTGGTGGCACTGCGCGGGCCGATCTCGAAGGTGTCGGTGCCGTGGACGCCGAACTCCGCCACACGACTGGCCGCGTGGAAGGCGCCGCAGACGTACAGGCAGTCCGCGGGATCGGTGCCGGTCGCGGTCAGGTGCTCACGCATCCTGGTCCACATGTGGCGCTCGCGGTCCTCGTCCACCCGCACCCGATGGGGGTCCCCGGGCGCGAGGCGCCGGAAGAGGCTGCCGATCAGCAGCATGACCTGCCGGTAGGTGTCGTGGTCGCTGTCACCGAGCGGCAGTTCGACGTACTGGTGCCACCACTCCGACCAGTGCCGGACCCGGCCGTGACGCAGCAGGTGCTCCTCCAGTTCGGCGAAGCGCGGCCGCAGGTCGCCGATCTCCACACCGAGCGCGTCGCCGTGCAGTGCGGCCTCCTCCTCGGCGGGCGGCGCGTCCGGATCGCCGGGCCCGGCGGAGTGCGCCGCCTGCGCGTCCCACTGGAAGACGTGGTCGGAGGAGCGGTCGACGAGAACCAGTTCCACGCCCGGGGTGTCCAGGGCGTAGGCGATGGCCTGGTACTCGGCCGAGGCCTCGGTGATCGGCGCGACCACCGACAGCGGAGCCCAGTCGGCCGGGAAGCCGTCGACCTCCGTGGCGAACGCCTGGACCGCCACCGGAAGCCTGCAGTTGCGCAGTTCGGTCAGCAGCGGCGCCATGTCCTCGCACAGCTCCAGGTAGACGACCTTCGGCTGCTTCTCCCGCAGGCGGCGTGCCATCGCCACCGCCGAGGCGGGCGAGTGATGGCAGACGGGGAAGATCTCCAGCGGCTCACGCACCGCGCGGTCGACGTCGTCGACGATGCCGAGGAGGACGCCCTCCAGGGTGCCGGGTCCGTCGGCGAAGGCTGCGGCGGCCTCCTGAAGCTGCGTGCGCAGCGCTTCGAAGGTCCCCTCGTGCGTACCGCTCATGACAGGGTGGCGATCGCGTCGCGGCCGCCCTCCAGGAACTCCGGCCAGGACCCGCCCTCCTCCTTGCTGCGCGGCTCGACGACGCCGTGCAGGTACTTGTTGAGGATGGCCAGGTCCTCCGGCGCGCGCCGGGCCAGCGACCCGACGAGCGAGGAGGCGAGGGTGTGGGCGGTCAGGGCGCGCTCGCCGAAGAAGTTGCTGTGCAGGATCGAGTCCTCCAGCACGCCGATCTGCTCGGCGGTGGACAGTGCGGACTCCAGCTTCTCGTCGTCACTGCCGGCCGCGGCCGCCGAGGCGCGCAGGTCGGCGAAGCTCTGCAGGAGAACGTCGAGGAGCGTCGGAGGCACGTCCAGCTCGATCCGGTGGCGGCGCAGCAGTTCCTCGGTGCGGAAGCGGACGATCTCCGCCTCGCTCTTCTTGTTCGTCACCACGGGGATGCGGACGAAGTTGAAGCGGCGCTTGAGTGCCGAGGACAGGTCGTTGACGCCCCGGTCACGGCTGTTGGCGGTGGCGATGACCGAGAAGCCGGGCTTGGCGAAGACGATGTTGTCGCTGTCCAGTTCGGGAACCGAGATGTACTTCTCGGACAGGATCGAGATCAGCGCGTCCTGGACATCGCTGGTGGAGCGGGTGAGTTCCTCGAAACGGCCGATCGCCCCGGTCTCCATCGCCGTCATGACCGGGGAGGGGATCATCGACTCCCGCGACTGGCCCTTGGCGATGACCATGGACACGTTCCAGGAGTACTTGATGTGGTCCTCGGTGGTGCCGGCGGTGCCCTGCACGACCAGGGTGGAGTTCCGGCAGATCGCGGCGGACAGCAGCTCCGCCAGCCAGCTCTTGCCGGTGCCGGGGTCCCCGATGAGCAGCAGGCCGCGGTCGGAGGCGAGCGTGACGATGGAGCGCTCGACGAAGCTGCGGTCGCCGAACCACTTCTGCGAGATCTCCCGGTCCAGGCCGTCCGAGCGCTCGGAGCCCAGGATGAACAGGCGGACCATCTTGGGCGACAGACGCCAGGAGAAGGGCTTGGGGCCGTCGTCGACGGACTCCAGCCAGTCCAGTTCCTCGGCGTACTTGGTCTCGGCGGGGGCGCGCAACAGGTCGGACATGAGGGGTGCCTTTCTAGGCGAGGAACGTCTTGAGCTCGTGGACGAGCTTGCGTATGTGGCCGGAGAGCACCGGCGTGCCGAGGGCCTTGAAGCGTTCACGGAACCAGGGGTTGACCTCCTGGCGGCCCGAGCTGGTGACCGAGCCGACCGGGATGAACCTCACTCCGGAGCGGTGGACGGCCTCGATGCCCTCGAACAACGGCTGGGAGCGGCCGAACTCGTAGAAGTCCGAGATCCAGACCATCACGGTGTCGGCGGGGTCGGTGATCTTCGGGCGTGCCATGGCCATCGCGACGGGACCGTCGTTTCCGCCGCCGAGGTTGGTCCGCAGCAGGGCCTCGAACGGGTCCTTCACCCAGGGGGTCAGGTCGATGGCGCGCGTGTCGTACGCGATCAGGTGGACGTCCACCTTCGGCAGTCCCGCGAAGATCGACGCCAGGATGGTGCAGTTCACCATCGAGTCGACCATCGACCCCGACTGGTCCACCACGACGATCAACCGCTGCGGTGTCGTCTTGCGCGCGGTGTGGCGGTAGTAGAGGCGGTCGACGTACAGCCGTTCCTCCTCCGGACTCCAGTTGGTGAGGTTCTTCCAGATCGTGCGGTCGAGGTCGAGGTTGCGGAACACCCGCTTGGGTGGGACCGAGCGGTCCAGGGCGCCGACCGAGGCCTTCTCGACCTGGGTGCGCAGCACTTCGGCGACCTCGTCGACGAAGCGGCGGATCAGGGCCTTGGCGTTGGCCAGGGCCACGCCGGAGAGGTTGTTCTTGTCCCGCAGCAGCTGTTCGATGAGCGACATGCTCGGGGTGAGCTGCGCGGCGAGCTTGGGGTCGGCCAGCACTTCGCGCAGTTGCATCCGCTTGACCAGGTCGGCCTCGATCGCGCCGAGTTCCGGCCCGATCGCCGGGATCGGCCGGCCCGGATCGGGCGTCGTGCCCGCGCCGCCGCGGCCGCCGCGCAGCTCGCCGGGCCCGCAGCCGAGTGCCCGCTCCAGCCAGCCCGCGTCGGCCTGCCAGCGTGCCAGCTGTCCGGCCGTGACCGTGCCGGAGCCGGTGGCGAAGACGTTGAGCAGCACCTTCGACACCAGTGCCGCGCGCCGTACCTCGGCGGCCCGGTCGCGCGCGTCGCCGTCGGCATCGGCACCGGCACCGGCACCGGGCTCGGGCTCGGGCTCGGGCGCCATCAGACCGTCGAACTCGGCGGCCAGGTCCGGGTGGCGCTGCACGACGGAGTCGACGGAGGTCTGCGGGTCCAGGAGCGCGGACGGCAGGCCGATGTCCTCGACGACGGCGAGGCTCGCCGATTCCAGCGCGGGTTGCTCCTCGTGGTCGAAGAGTCGGGACAGGAGCCGCCAGTACAGGACCTGACGGCGGTTGTCGTGGGCGGCCGCGCCGGGGCCGTGCGCGGCGTTCTCGTCCGGGCCGGACTGCCCCGTACCGGCCGGGGACCCGGTGGTGTGCTCCGTCATTTCCGCAGCAGCCTTCCGGCGCGTTCCCGCAATACCGCCACCGCGTCGGTGGCGGCCTTCTCGGCCTTGACGCCGGCCTTGTCGGTCGTGCCTCCGGCCCATCCTCCGGCGTGGATCGCGACCGCCTTGTTCCGTACGGTCGTCTCCACGGCCAGGGGCTGGAGGCGATAGGTCCCGGCGTCCCACCGGAGCAGCCCGATGCAGGCACCCGACGCCGCGACGGCCTCGGGGGTGAGCGGTCCGGCGGCCGGAATGCGGTCGGTGTCGACGGCGAGAGGGTGTCCGGCAACCGTGAACACCACAGCGTCGTCGTCCTTCCGCGCGGCGTAGCCCTCCAGGAAGACGGGCACGGCGATGCGCGCCGGATGGCGGTCCAGGGGTGCGGTCGCCGCGTCCGCGGCGGTGGGCAGGACGACGCGGGCGGTGGCGAAGGCGTCGGCGGGCTCGCCGGGCTTTGCGTGCTCGTCGCTCCAGAGCAGGTCGCCCTCGGCGGTGACCGGCATACCGGCGAGGTCCATCGCGCGGCCGTCGCTGACGGCGGCGAGGAGCGACATGTGGGGGCGCAGCAGCTGCCAGATGCCGGCTCCGACGACCGTGTCGGGTTTCGGCACCGACACACTCGCCCGCACCAGGCGGGCCGCGCCACCGTCCGCGGGCTCGAACACCGCGTGGACCTGGGCCTGTGCGGCGGTGTCGTGTTCCTGCAGGTCGACGCCGAGGGGCAGCAGCCGGCCGGTGACCGTACCGGTGCCCGGCGCGTCGGCCGCGCCCGGCACCGTCAGCAGCATGGCGCGTGACCACAGGTCGGCCCAGCGGCGTGCCGGGACGCGGTCCAGGGCAGCGCCCGGGCAGGACGCGGCGAGTTCGGCGGCGAACCCGTCGAGGAGCGTCGCAAGGCGGCGCAACGCCGGGTCCGGGAGCATCGCGGAGACCACTTGCGCCGACCCGGAGACGACGTCGTGGTCGATGCCCTGCCACCCCGAGCGCGCCAGGTCGCCGAGCCAGGAGCGGGCCGCCGCGAGCAGGTTCGCCGCCTGCCCGCCGCTGAGGGCGGTCGCGACGGTCTCCTCGCCGCGGGACCGGCCGGTCGCCTCTGCGACCTGGGCCATCAGCGCGTCGTGGACCGAGCCGAGCAGTGCGACGCGTGCCGCGGCAAGGGTGACGAAGTGGTCTTCGCCCGCGACTCCGCCGGCCGCCTTCTCGGCTGCCTCCGCGACCCTGGCCGCCAGCGGCGTTCCCGCGACGGCATGGGCGAGTTCCGTCAGGCCGGCGGCCTGGGCGGCCTGCGGACGGAGCAGGCCGGCGACGAGGACCCGGTCGAAGGCGTCGACGGACGCCAGAGCATCGTCGAGCCCGTCGATGGGCGCGGCGAGCAGGTCGGCACGCATCACGCCACCGCCCTGGTCGGCGGGAACCACTGCATCTCCGGCAACGGCGCGGTAGTGGGGGCGAGTTCCAGGTAGGCCAGGTGGCGCAGGAAGCGGCTGAAGACGAGCGCGGCCGCCTGGGTGTCCCCCTGGGCCGGGCGTGTGGCGCTCATGCCGTCGGTGATGCTCTGCGCGCCCGGCTCCCCCTCCGCGGTCTCGACCCGCAGGTAGCGGGCGACGCGCGCGGCGCCGTACTGCAGGACCGCCTCGCCGATCAGTGCCCGGATGTGATTGCAGAACGATCCCCGCGCACCGCCGCAGGGCCGGTTGTTGTTGGTGCTGCAGGCGTAGGCGTACGTGCCTGCCGCGACCGACGAGACATACACCCGCTCGATGTCCGAGCCGCTGGACACCACGCCCTGCAAGCGCCCGTCGGCCAGTTCGACGAACGGAACCTTGGCGAGCTTGCGCGGCCGTGCGGGTGCTGTCACCCGTGCCGTGCTCGACCTCTCCCGATCTGACAACGCCCATCTCCAGTGCACCAAGGGGAAATCCACGCCACCCCGGCGGGACACGACTGAACCTACTGGCGATCACTGACAACGCCGCTTGCGAACGCGGGACGGTGGCAGGCCCCTTGTCCCCCGCGGTCGTCCCTGCGCCACGACGGCGACCCGCCCCAGCGCCCCTCACATGATCTCCGTATGATCCCCACAACTGATCCAAAGGTGGAACCACCCGGGGGAACGTCATGACCTGGTCGATCGCAGCGATCTGGCACGCATGGACGGCACGCAGACAGGGCTGGGACCCGGACATCGTGCGGGCGCTGCGACTTCCTGTCCCCTCCCCCGTCCAGGACAGCGCCCGCGCCCTCATCCACGCCGGCCGCCGGAACGACGCCGTCGACCACGTCCGGCAGTCCACCGGATACAACCGGCGTGACGCCCGCTGCATCGCCCTCGCCCTGCAGTACGGGTGGCGGCTCCCCTTCCCGCGCGGTAGCCGACCTGCGCGCCGCTCCGGGCGCTGACGCGGAAGCGCACCACGTGGCCGGGCTTGAGGCCCTGGCACACCGGGTACCGCAGGCTTATGCGGCCGTGGGGAGATGACCTGTGGGCGGGCCGGTGCGTGGAGGCCCTTCTCCCGGGCGTGGTGCGGCGCGTGCTGGCAGGGGCCGAACCGCAGCCGCGATGCGTGCCACGGCGGGTGCTGACGGTGGTGTCGGTCGATGTCGACGCGACCGCCGGCGTCGGGGCGGTCTGGATCGTGTGGCGTCCGAACTCGCCCCGGGCGCGTGAGCACAACGCGCTTCTGGAGTGGTACGACGCGCAGTGGCGGTGCGTGGGCGCCGGCAGCGGCCCCGCGGACGATCCCGCCGACGTCGACGTGATCGAGATCCGTGGCGGCGCCGGCGCGCTCAGCCTCACCCGCCGCCTGGGCCCGCACGCCATCTCCACCGCGCCGTTCATCAACTGCGTCGCAGTCCACCTCGGACGAGGCGTCAGTCATCTCCTGATCGGCGACCGCCGGATCGAGGCCCCCGAGCGGCGCAAACTGATCGCCGCCTGGAAGTCCACCCAGGCCGGCCGGGGAATTCGCCCCGTCATCGTGGCGCTCAGGCACGACGGCACGGAACTCTCCCACATGGGCCCTCACGACGGCCTGGACAGTCACACCTGGGCACGGCTGAGGAGGGAACCGTAGAGGTCCGGCGGGACCTCCCGCGGGAGACCGGTGAGCTTCAAATGACCCTGGTTCAGGGGCAGGAGGCCGGCATCGGCGAGGGGCGATGCCCGATCGGTGAGGCGGATCTGGTAGATCTACCGCGGGCGTGTGCCGGTCTTGTACGAAGGGTTCAGTGTGGACGCTGTTGCCGATGTCGCGGAGTCGAACGTTTCCTCAGCCTGGGCGGCGGTCGACTGGTTCTCGGACGCCCTCGACAAGACGCACTTTCAGGGAGTGTTCGTCGGGAACCTGTCGGCCCTGGCCCTCGACCCCGATGGGCACATAGCCGCCCTCTCGGACCGCTCGACGCTCTTCACCCTGGACGCCGCGACCCATGAGCCCGTGGGTGTCATGAGCCTGTTGGACGAGAAGGGGAGGGAGGCGGACTTCGAGGCCCTGGTCTTCGACCACGACGGCTCGATTCTGGTCGCTTCCGAGAGGTCGGACATCCGGCGCTACACGCGGGAGGGGAAGTTCGTCCGGATGCTGCCGGCGCCGGACAGCCTCAGGGTCGCTCCCGCGGGGCGTGCCGAAGTCAACGAGACCTTCGAAGGACTCGCGCTGCAGCCCGGTGGACTGACGCTGGTGGCCTCCATGGAGGGCTCGCTGACGGGGGACGACCGCCGGCTCGTACGCTTCCAGACCTGGGAACGCGACGGACTCGACGACGAGTTCCGGATCGCCGCTCAGTACGGCTACGCACGGGACGCGGGTCTGGCCATATCCGACATCAGCGCGTCCGGCGACGGCAGGCTGCTGGTCGTGGAGCGGGGCTTCGACAGGGGCGCCGGCAACATCATCCGGCTCTGTCTGGCCGACCCGCGCGGTGCGAGCGACGTGAGCGGTCTCGAGAACCTGACGGGCCGGCACGACGTCCGGCTCATGACGAAGACCTTGCTGGCCGACCTGGTGAGCGGCCCTTCGCTCGGCGCCACCAGCCGGCAACCGCAGGCCAACCCGCTGCTGGGCAACATCGAGGGAATGACCGTCACGGGACACACCCCGGACGGCCGTCTCAAGCTGCTGATGGTCACCGACGACAACCAGAGCCGGAACCAGACCACCCGGTTGTACGGCCTGACCGTCCGCCTGCCCGGACTTGAGGGCAGGTAGCCTGAGCCGATCCGGCACTTCCGCAGGACGGGCAGGACGGGGCTGACGGCATGGAACTCGTTTTCGCCGGCCGTGTGATCGAGTGGCGCGGGCCGTCACCGTACTACTTCGCCGTCGTGCCGGACGACGAGTGTGCGCACATCCGTGAGGTGGCCGCGATGGCCACATACGGATGGGGCGTGATTCCGGTCGAGGCCCGTATCGGTGAGGTCACCTTCACGACGTCGCTCTTCCCCAAGGACGGCGGATACCTGCTGCCCCTCAAGAACGCCGTCCGTAAGCCGCAAGGCGTCTTGGCGGGCGACGACGTGACCGTGGAGATGACCGTCCGTCTCCAGGCCGTGTCCCCGGCGCGGCGTCCCGGTCGACGGGTACGAGACCAGTTGCCGTCGCCGCGATGAGTCTGCCGGCGCCCGCGGGTCTACCTCCCGACCAGGACAACCAACGCATCGGAAGCAGGACATGGGCCTCATCCACATCGAGCTGTTCGCAACCCTGGACCTCGTCGGGCAGGCGCCCGGCGGCCCCGAAGAGGACCCGGTGGGGTTCCCGTTCGGCGGCTGGCAGGCGCCCCTGCTGGACGAGATCACCGGGGCGCAGGTGGGTGCCGCGTACGAGGGCACCGACGCCCTCCTGCTCGGCCGGCGGACGTATGACATCTTCGCCGCCTACTGGCCGCACCAGAAGGGCGGTGAGGACGGCGGGATCGCCACGCTCTTCAACGGCGTCCCGAAATACGTGGCCTCCCGCGGCAGGCCCGACCTCTCGTGGGCCGGGTCCACGCAGCTCGGCCCGGATCTGGCCGGCGCGGTGCGCGAGCTCCGCGACCGGCACGAGCACGTGAAGGTCGTCGGGAGCCTGAACCTCGTGCAGACCCTCCTGCGCGAAAAACTCTTCGACCGTCTCGACCTCTGGGTGCACCCGATCGTGCTCGGCGTCGGGAAGAAGGTGTTCGACGGCGGCGCGGTGCCCACGAACCTCACACTCCTCGAACCGCCGGCAGCCGGGTCGCAGGGCACCGTGTATCTGCGCTACGGACTCGCCGACGGCACGCCCGGCACGGGGGACATGAGCGCACCCGATCGCGGTGTCGCGCGCGACGCCTGAGGCCGCCGTGTGCCGGGTCGGCAGTCCGTCACGGCGTCGACGGTCCGAGGTGCCGGCGCCGTGACGAAGTGCCTCACCGGAGCAGGGTTCCGGCTGGGCACGGCAGGCATGCCGTGCCGTGCCGTCAGGGCTGGAGCCACCAGGGGCTGGAGTAGGCGACACCCAGGTCGTTGCAGGCGTGGCCGGACGGGCCGGGCTGGGGGTTGGGCTGCGAGGGGTCGGAGATGCGCAGGACGACCCAGTTGCCGTCCGCGACGTTGAGCGGGACGGTGAACTCGGCCAGGCTGCCGGACGTGGTCGGGACGACGTCGACCACGGTCGGCGCGCTGGAACCGGGGCGCAGCACCTGGATGTTGAGGGGCTTGCCGGCCCAGTCGGGGCCGCGGTCGAGGTCGACGGCGAAGCGGACGTCACCCGAGGCGAGCGACAGGACGCCGCCCATCTGGACGCCGTTCGCGGTCGCGTCGAGGCGCAGTCCGGAGTACCGGGTGGCGAAGAAGCGGCGGGCGCGCATGGCTTCGAGCACACCCGCGCGGGTGTTCTCCGTGACCCAGAGCCCGGCGCGGCCCACGCCCTCGACCTTGCCCCACTCGGTGCCGTGGTGGTCGCTGACGCCGGTGATCCCGGTGCGCCAGCCCGCGTTCAGAACGGCGTTGAGGTGGGAGGACTTGCGGTCGGACCAGCCGTCGAAGAGGTAGTCGTCGCCACGGTTGAACATCTCGACGCTGACCATCTTGTCGCGCACCGCGGCCGAGTAGGAGAAGTCGTTGAAGCGCCCGATCTCACGGCCGGGGTGGTTGAAGCCGGCGACGGCGTCGCGGCCTCCGATCCAGTTGTAGAGGGAGCCCATCGAACTGGCCCCGCCCAGGTCGACGAACTGATCGGTGAACCACACGTTGGCGTGGCCGAGGAGCGGGTGCGACCACTCGAAGCCCCGGATCGCGGTGTAGTTGCCGGGGTCGTTGGCCGCGTCCGCGAGCTGCCGGGTGCGGTCCCACTCGCCCTTGGACAGGCCGTTGATCGCGAGGAGGGTGGTGTGGTCGGTGAGAGCCGCCACGTCGAGCCCCGCGTCGCGCATGGAGGCGAACGCGAGGGCGGGGTCGCCGTCGCCGTCCGACATCAGCGTGTGGTTGTGCAGGTCGGCGTGGACGAGTCGGGTCCCCTGGGTGACCAGGGAGGAGCGGGAGGCACCGGCCCGGTTGGTGGCGGGGGTGTCCGCGGCGGTGCGGGTGGAGGCCGCCTGGGCGGTGCCGGGCATGGAGGCGGCGATCAGCAGACCGCCCGCACCGGCGAGAAGGGATCGTCGGCTGGGTCCGTGAGAGTGCGTGTGCGCCGCGTCGGCGTGGGGTTCACTCATGGCCGCCATGACAACACCTTGGCAGGAGCATGCCGAAAATTTGGGGTTCCCGAAGGGTGAACGCCGCGCGCCCGCCCGATGTTCGCCTCAGGTGCTCTTGCCGATGTCGTCGTGACGGGCGACGAATCGCGCCTTGCCATCCTCGACGTGGTAGAGGAACCAGCCGCCGTCCTGGCCGGTCTCCAGATACTGCACCTGGCTCTCGTAGCTGAGGCGGCGGGTGATGCCCTGCCAGGGGGCGCGCAGGAGTTCCGCGCGCAGCGACTCGCGGTGCCCGTCGCCGCCCGGCGCGGCAAGGCCGTGGGCGGCGTAGCGGACCGCGTCGTACGCCTCCGCGGCCCACGGGCCCGGCGCACTGTGGTGGCGGGCCTGGTACGCGGCGGCGAACGCCCGGAGCCGGGAGTCGGCGCCCGCGTCGGCGTAGCCCGTGCTGATCCACCACCCCTCGCCTTCGCGCAGGAAGGACGCGGACAGCACGTACTCGTCGGCGGCGCGGACGCCCCGGTGGCCGGCGGCGCGCAGCGCCTTGGCGCAGGCCGCGGCACGGGACGGGGTGACGCCCGCGAAGAGGACGGCGTCGTCCGGGTGGGCGGCGATGTCGTGCGCGGCGGCCGTGAAGTCCCGGTCGGCGGCGACCTCCAGGACGTCGACACGGCCGACCAGATTGCCGTGGACGGTGACGAACGCGACCGTGAGCCGGCTCTCCGCCCCGTCCGCGAGGTCTTGGACCACGACCGTCCGTGACGGGCGGACGACCCGGTTGAGGTAGCGCACCACGGCCCCAGGACCGGCGGTGCGGGTGGAGCGCAGCACCAGTGCGCTGGTCGTGTTGGCGGCGTTGAGCTGCTCGCCGTCGGCGCGGGTCACCAGCAGGCAGACGGCCGCCTTGGTGCACACCGGGACGGCGGCGGGCACGGCCCGGTTGGAGCCGGCGGCGATCACGGCGTGCACGTCGGCGTCACCCACGAGCCGGGCGGCACCGGCGGCGGAACCGGCCGCGGTGCCCCGGTCGTCGACGGCTCGCAGCGCGAGGTCGAAGGGCCGGTCCGCACGGCTGTTGTGCTCGGCGACGGCGATCGCCGCTCCTCGTTCCTGGGACCGGACGACCGCGGTGGAGCGGTCCCCCAGCAGTCCGATGACGCGGGTGGGCAGCGTTCGCCTCCCCGTCCCGCCCCCTTTACGCGAGCGTCCCCACTGCCACCAGGCCGTGCCGCCGCCGATCGCGCCGACACCGAGCGCGGCCGAGGCGGCGAGCAGGCCCCGCCGGGACGTCGCGGACGGAGGGTCCGCGACGGCCGGGCCCGCGGCGGACAGCGCCGTCGGTTCCGGCACCGGCAGGTCCAGGACGCGGCCGGCGCGGCCGGCGACCACCGCGGGCAGTCCTCCGGGCAGCCAGGACCGGGAGTCGAACGCCCCGAAGAGGTCGCGGAGCCGGGCCACGGTGGGGCGCTCGCCGGCGCTCTTGGCGAGGCAGGCACGCAAGGGGGCGTCGAGCTCGACGGGCAGCCCGGTCAGTTCGGGTTCCTCGTGCACGGTCCGGTAGAGCACGGCCGCGGCACCACCGGCACCGAACGGGGGCCGCCCGGTGAGGGTATGGACCAGCACACAGCCCAGGGAGAAGACATCGCTCGGGGGTCCCACGGCCGTACCCCGGGCCTGCTCCGGGGACAGGTAGCCGGGCGAGCCGATGACCGAGCCGTCCGCGGTGAGCGCCGTCGCTCCCACGGCCAGCGCGATGCCGAAGTCGATCAGGCGCGGTCCGTCGGCGGCGAGCAGGACGTTGGCCGGTTTCACGTCCCGGTGGACCAGGCCGGCGCGGTGGACGTCGTCCAGGGCCGCGGTCAGCGCGGCGGCCAGCGTACGGACCTGCGCGAGCGGCCACGGCCCGTGCAGGGCAAGGGCCTCGGACAGCGGCAGGCCCGGGACGTAGGCGGTGGCCAGCCAGGGCGAGGGGGCCTCCGCGTCGGACGTGAGCACGGGTACCGTCCACCGGCTCGACAGGCGGGTCGCCAGCTCCGTCTCGCGGCGGAATCTCGCCAGGAAGTCCGCGTCCTCGGCGTACTCGGCGCGGATCACCTTCAGCGCCACCCAGGCGCCGTGCGGCGAGCGCGCGAGATAGACGACACCCATGCCGCCGGCGCCGAGCCGCGCCACGAGTCGGTGTCCGCCGATCCACGAAGGGTCGGCGGGCAGCAGCCGGTCCATGTCCCTACTGCTTCTCCGCACTCGGCAAGATCGGCCCCAGCTGGCGGAAGCGCCCGCCGCGCACCTGGTGGACGTACGTCTCGCTGCCCATGTTCTGCGTCGTGACGGCGTACTGGTGGTAGTCGCTGAAGGCATAGGTACGCGCGACACCGCGGTAGGTGGCCTTCTGGAGCCGCGCGGCGAGCGCCGACCGGGCCGGACGCCCGCCCCCGGAGGGCAGGGTGCCGGCGAACTCCCGCAGCAGCATGCGGACACTGTCGTACGCCTCGGTGGCATGCGGCTCCGGGGCATTTCCGTAGCGCGCCCGCCAGGCGGCGGTGAAGCGGGTGGCCTCCCTGGTCTTGAGCGCGGCCGGGTCGACCTCGGGCGTGACGACGTACCAGCCCTCGCCCGCGGTGCCCGCCAGGCGCGGGAAGTCCGATCCGTACAGCAGGTGGGACATCCACCGGGGGCCGGTGAAGCCCGCCCGGGCGAGCTGTCCGGCCGCCCGGACGGTCGCCTCCAGGGGCGCCAGGTACACGAAGTCCTGGACACCGCGGGACAGCAGGTCGCGCACCGCCGCCGGGCCGTCGTCGGTGCCCTCGGCGACCACCCGCGGCAGCACCTCGGCCTTGAGGGTCTCGCGCCACGCGGTCACCACGACGCTGCCCTGGTCGTGCATGACGGACCCACCGGACCGGTCGATGACGACCCCGGCCCGGCCCACTCGGCCGGACGTCAGCGCGCTCAGCGCGATCGCCGTGCCCCCGGCCTGCTGTGGCACGCCGGTCTGGAAGGTGACCGCCGGGGACCACACGAAGTAGTCGTTCTGCCCGGTGGTGCTGGAGACGTGGGTCAGGTTCGCGGCCGCGTAGGTCCGCGCGGCGGCCCGCAGGGTCACCTCGCCGGTCGGCCCGAAAACGGCGAACACATCGCGGTCGGCGGCGAATTCATGGGCGGCCGAAGTGGCCCCGTCGACGGTCCCGCCGTCGTCGAGTACACGTACCCGCACGGTGAAGGCGCTGCCGGCGGACGCGTTGTGCTCCGCGACGGCCAGTCGTGCGGCCCGCTCGCAGGTCTTGCCCAGGCTCGCGTCCGCTCCGGTGCGGGTGATCTGCACCCCCAGCACGTACGAGGGCCTGGCGGTCGCCTTTCCCTTGTCGTCGTCGGCGTCGTCCCGTCCGGCCGCCCACAGCGCCGCCCCCGAGCCGCCGCCCGCGAGCAGCAGCGCTCCTCCCGCCACCAGCAGGCGCCGACGGGACGTGACCCCCTTGCGTGGTGTGCGCGAGGCGTCGCCGGGATCGTCCACCACGGTGGGTTCGATGTCCGGCAGGGCGAGGCTCTCGGCGGAGCGTGCGGCGACGGTGCGGGCCACCGCGTCCGGGAGCCAGGCCGAGGGGGAGGCGGGGGCGTCCTCGGCGAGCCGTGCGCGCAGGTCCTCCGGGGCGGGCCGGGTTCGCGGATCCTTGGTGAGGCAGGCGTCCAGGACCTCGCGCAACTCGCCCGTGACACCGGAGAGGTCGGGCTCGTCGTGGACGGTGCGGTACAGCAGGGCGTCGGGGGTTCCGGTGCCGAACGGGGTCCGGCCCGTCGCGGCGTACGCGAGGACACAGCCCAGCGCGAACACATCGCTCGCGGGGCCGGCCTGCTCGCCTCGCGCCTGCTCCGGGGCGAGGAATCCCGGGGTGCCGATGACCAGGCCCGAGGCGGTGAGCGCGGTGTCGTCGGCGGCCCGCGCGATCCCGAAGTCGATCAGGCGGGGGCCGTTCACGGCCAGCAGGACGTTGCCCGGCTTGACATCACGGTGCACCAGTCCGGCGGCGTGGACGGCGCCCAGCGCCTCGGCCAGCAGCGTCCCCAGCACCCGCACGGCGGGCGGCGGCAGCGGACCGTGCTCCCCCACCGCCTCGCCGAGCGAGGGACCGGCCACGTACGCGGTCGCCAGCCACGGCTCACGCGCCGTGGCGTCCGCGCCGAGCACCCGGACCACCCAGGGACTCTCGACGCGTCCGGCGAGTTCCGCCTCCCGCGCGAACCGGACGCGGAACTCCTCGTCGGCGGCGCTCTCCGCCCGGATGACCTTCACTGCGGCCAGCGCACCGGCCTCGGAGCGCCCCAGGTACACCACGCCCATGCCGCCGGCTCCGAGCCGTCGCAGCAGCCGGAAGCCCCCGATCGGCGCCGGGTCGGACGGACGCATCGCCTCACTCATCGCCCGCGTCCTTCGCCTCGGCGTCCGGCGCCTGGGCCCCCTTGTCCTTCTTGCCCAGACGGTCGATGTCGGCGGTGACGTACCCGACACCCGACAGGGCCGCCTCGGTGACGGCCGTCGTCTCCGCCTCGGTGCCGCCGGGGGCGTGCCGTACGGTCGCGGCCACCGTCACCGGGCCGAGCCGGTGCTTGAACCAGTCGAAGCGACGGGCCTTCCCGCCGCCGTCCACGACGTACTCGCCGAACTCGGTGAGGTTGTCGTCGGACGTGGCGGTCCGTTGCTCGGTGAAGGGGTCGCCGCGCGACGCCATGCCCTGCACCCGCTCCGTCGCGGTCAGTTGCTGCGTCGGACAGCGCAAGGGTTCCTCGAGCGAGACCGCCATGTCCCTGCGTGCCCCGACCTCCGAGGAGTGCACGGTGACCGTCAGGGAGACATGGACGGGCCCCTTCCCTCCGGCGGCGGGCCGGATGAAGGAACGCGTCAGGCTGGCCAGAACGGTGGGCGCGAGCGGTTCGCGGCGCCATATGCAGTCGTCGCCGAGAACCGTCCAGGTGGCCGGCCCGGTCTCGTACGGGTCCCGCTTGCGATAGCCGGAACCGAAGTAGTCGGGCCGCACCGTGAGCCCGCGGACGAAGGCGGCCGCCTCGGACCGGGTCTTCGGTGCCGCGCTCTCGGCGAGTGTGTACGGTTCGTTCGCCGGGCTCGCAGACGGGGACGGGGCCGGGGCCGGGCTCGCACTGCTCCGGCCGCTCACGGACGCTCCCGGCGCCGGCGCGGTGCCCTCGTCCGTCGGCCCACCGCTCGTGCAGCCCGCCAGCAGCAGTGCCCCTGCCGCCGCGAGCAGCACCGGCTCACGTCTGCTCACCCGCACCCGCCCCCATCACGCTCGCCCTGCACCTCGTCAACCGACCATGGCTTGCCGCACGCATGTGCCATGATGCGCCCAACTAGGCTTCTCCAGCTACGTGTTGAGGTGAACAGTGACCTATGGGGCCGGGACCGGGCCCCTCGCGACCGGGGGTCGGACCCGGGTCGCCGGCCGGTTCTCCCAGGCCTGCTCCAGCGCTCGGGCGAAGAGCTCCACGGGCTGCAGTCCCGTGACGCCGTACTTCCGGTCCAGGACGAAGAACGGCACGCCTCCCGCGCCGAGTTCAGCGGCCAGCCGCTCGTCGGAACGGACGTCCTCGGCGTACGCGTCGGCGTCAGCGAGCACCTCGCGCGCCTCGGCCCCGTCCAGTCCCACTTCGACGGCGAGGCTCACCAGGGTCTCGGTGTCGTATATCGAGCGCTCGTCCGCGAAGTTGACCTTGAAGGCAAGGTTTCGCAGCCCGGCCTGGAGGCCGCGGGCCCTGGCGAAGTGCAGGAGGCGGTGGAGGTCGAAGGTGTTGCCGTCGACACGGCCGCCGATCCGGAAGCCGAGCCCTTCGGCGCGCGCCTCGGACGCGGCCCGCTCCTCGCGGGCGACCTGCTGCTCGCGGGTGCGCCCGTACCGGGCCGCCACCGCGTCGAGGATGGGTGTCGCGCGGTTCTCGGCTTCCGGGTTGAGTTCGAACGACCGGTGCACCACCTCGACCTCGTCGCGGTGCCCGAAGGCGGCGAGCGCCCGCTCGAAGCGGGCGTTGCCGATGTAGCACCAGGGACAGGCGATGTCGGTCCAGATCTCGACGCGCATATGTCCGTATCTCCCTGCGTAGACGTTCGGTCCACTACAAAATAGACGACCGATCAACTAGCGCCAAATGCCAACCAGGAGAACAGACGGATATTTCTGCCCAATCGGAATGAACCACACGATTGGGCGCGTTAGAGGAGTAATCGTCTAGCGTTGATTGCCGATTACGGGCATGGCGATCTCCGGGAAGCGTCCCGACGCAGACAGGGCCTCCACCACCCGTCCCCTGAAAAGGTGTCACTCGTGCGATCGATCCGTCCTGGCAAACGCTTCGCCGTTCTCGTGCTCTGCGTCGCGCTGTTCTCCGGCCTGCAAGCCGCCCTCGCCGCCGCACACATACACGTCATGGGACTGCCCGAGTACTCCATGCTGATCCCTGTGGTGGCCGGCGCTCTGCTGTCGTTGCGGCAGACCGTGATCGTGGGAGTCCTCAACCTCGCCGCCGTGTCCACGATCTACGGAAGCCTCCGCCCGGACATCGGATTCGCGAGTCAGATCATGGTCGTCACGGCGTTGGCGGTCGCGCTGGGCATCAGCGCGGCGGTCTGCCGCGTCCGCGTCGCCGGCGAAGACCGCCTCGAGCGCCTGATGATCGCCCGTGACCGGCTCAGCCTGCTCAGCGAGGCCGGCCGCCGGGTGGGCAGCAGCCTGAGCGTGACCCGGACCGCCGAGGAACTGGCCGAAGTGGCGGTGCCCGGTTTCGCGGATCACGTCACCGTGGACATCTTCGACTGGGTCCTGCGGGGCGAGGACGGCACCGCGGGCCCGCAGCCGGACGACGCCACCCTGCGCCGCACGGCCCGGCGATCCCGTTCGGCAGCCCTCCCGGGGACCGCGCGGCCGGGCGAGGCCGTCACCTACCCACAGGGGTCGGCGCCGGCCCTCTGCCTGATGACGGGCGAACCCGTACGGGCGGAGGTCTCCGGCACCGCGGACGCCGCCTGCCGGCCCCTCGCCGCCATGGACGCCGGCGCGGACACGGCATACTCCGCCCTGGCGGTCCCCCTGCGCGCCCGGGGAGTCACCGTCGGTGCCGCGCTCTTCACGCGCACCGGGCACCGCGTCCCCTTCGACGCCGACGACGTGCTGCTGGCGCGCGAGATCGGGACGCGAGCCGCTGTGTACGTGGACAACGCGTACCGCTACACCCGTGAACGCACCACGTCCCTGGAGCTCCAGCGGAGCCTCCTGCCGCAGGTGGCCGCCCGGCAGCCGGCCGTGACGACGGCCACCCGCTACGTCGCCGCGGACTCCCGGGCGGGCGTGGGCGGCGACTGGTTCGACGTCATCCCGCTCTCGGGCGCGCGGGTCGCTCTGGTGGTGGGGGACGTGGTCGGCCACGGCCTTCACGCCTCGGCGACGATGGGGCGCCTGCGCACCGCGGTGCGCACTCTCGCCGACATCGATCTGCCGCCCGACGAGCTGCTCACGCACCTCGACGACCTCGTCATCCGACTCGGAACGGACACGGACGGCGCCCAGCCCACCGACGCCGTCGGAGCGCAGCCCAGCGAGCTCGCCGCGTCCTGCCTGTACATGATCTACGACCCGGTCTCCCGCAGCTGCACGGCCGCCCGCGCCGGGCATCCCCCACCCGCGCTGGTCCGCCCGGGCTCGCCGGCCGAATACCTCGACATCCCCGCAGGACCCCCGCTGGGCGTGGGCGGAATCCCCTTCGAGACGGTGGAACTGCGCATCCCTGAGGGAAGCCTGCTCGCCCTCTACACCGACGGACTCGTCGAGTCCCCCAGGGACGGCCTGGAGGAAGGGCTCGAACGTCTCCGCAAGGTCCTGTCCGAACCGATGCCGTCCCTGGAGAGCACATGTGATCAGGTCCTGGACCTGCTCGTCGACGACGGCTCCACGGACGACGTCGCCCTCGTCATCGCGCGCACCCGGGAACTCGACGGCGAACAGGTCGCCTGCTGGAACGTGCCGGAGGAACTCGCCGAGGTCGCGCACGTCCGCGACCTCGCCTCGCGCCGGCTGGCGAGCTGGGGTCTGGAGGAACTGGCGTTCACCTCCGAAGTCGTCATCAGCGAACTGGTCACCAACGCCATCCGGTACGGCGTGGGCCCCGTGCAGTTGCGCCTGATCCGGGGGGACACCCTGATCCTGGAGGTGTCGGACGGCAGCAACACCGCGCCCCATCTGCGGCGGGCCCGGGTGTTCGACGAAGGCGGGCGGGGGCTGTTCATCGTGGCGCACCTCGCCGAGCGCTGGGGCACACGGCAACGGCCCGACGGAAAGACCATCTGGGCCGAACTGCCCCTCCAGAGTGGTCAACGCCCCGCACAGCGACTCGCATGAGGCGCCGGTGGCGGCTTCTCGCCTCGGAGTTCACCCGCGGCGTACGTGCTGGTCCTTGGCCGTCTCTTGAAGACATCGCAGGGCATGGAGGGCTGCGGGCGGGTAACGAGCGAGAAGTGACACGTATCGGATCGGTCGTCCTCGCCCTGCTCGCGGCAGTCGCGGCGGCCGCCGCCGCGGGCCTGGTCTCGCCGTGGTGGTGGTTCGCCGCCGCCCCGCTCGCACTGCTGGGCCTGCTGGGCTCGTGGGATCTGCTGCAGCGCCGTCATTCGGTGCTGCGCAACTACCCCGTGCTCGGGCACGCCCGCTTCCTGCTGGAGCGGATCCGTCCCGAACTCCAGCAGTACTTCGTCGAGCGGAACTTCGACGGCCGCCCCTTCGACCGCGACGTGCGCAGCATCGTCTACGAGCGGGCGAAGGGCACCGACGCCGAGCAGCCGTACGGCACCGAACAGGACGTCTACCAGCCCGGCTACGAGTTCCTGATCCCGTCGATGGCGCCCTGCCCCGTCCCGGAGACACCGCCGCGGGTGCGGATCGGCGGACCCGACTGCGCTCGCCCGTACGACATGGCGCTGCTGAACGTGTCGGCGATGAGCTTCGGCTCCCTGTCGTCGAACGCGGTCCTCGCCCTCAACGGAGGCGCCGCGGCCGGGGGTTTCGCCCACGACACCGGTGAGGGCGGCCTGTCGGAGTACCACCTGCGGCCGGGCGGCGACCTCGTCTGGGAGATCGGCACCGGCTACTTCGGCTGCCGGACCGCGGACGGCGGCTTCGACCCCGGTGAGTTCGCCGACAAGGCCGCGCACGAGCACGTGAAGTGCGTGTCGCTCAAGCTCTCGCAGGGAGCCAAGCCGGGTATCGGCGGGGTCCTGCCCGGAGCCAAGGTCAACGCCGAGATCGCACGCGTCCGGGACGTGCCCGAGGGGCGGACGGTGATCTCGCCGCCGTACCACCGGGTGTTCTCCACGCCGCGCGAACTCGTCCGCTTCATCGCCAGGATGCGCGAGCTGTCCGGCGGCAAGCCGGCCGGCTTCAAACTCTGCCCTGGCTCCCGCCGGCAGTTCCTCGCCGTGTGCAAGGCGATGCTGGAGGAGGGCACGGCTCCCGACTTCATCGTCGTGGACGGTGCCGAGGGCGGCACCGGCGCGGCACCACTGGAGTTCGCCGACCATGTGGGCACCCCGCTCACCGAGGGGCTGCTCACCGTGCACAACGCCCTTGTCGGCACGGGCTTGCGCGACCGGATCAGGATCGGGGCGAGCGGCAAGGTCGCAACCGGTGCCGACCTGGTCAAACGCCTGGTGCAAGGGGCCGACTACGCGAACGCGGCGCGGGCGATGATGTTCGCCGTGGGCTGCATTCAGGCGCAGCGGTGCCATACCAACGCCTGCCCCACCGGTGTCACCACCCAGGACCCCCGGCGTGCCCGCGCCCTCCACGTCGCCGACAAGACGCCGCGCGTCCAGCGCTTCCAGGAGGCGACCGTGGCAGGCGCGCTGCAGATCATGGCGTCCATGGGGGTCGGCGATCCCTCGCAATTGCGCCCGCACATGCTCCACCGGCGTATCGACCCGTACACCGAGCGCTCCTTCGCCGAGCTCTACGAGTGGCTGGCGCCCGGCCAGTTGCTCGCGGAGCCCCCCGCGTCCTGGGCGGCCGACTGGCACGCCGCCGACCCCGACCTGTTCACCGTCTGATCCGGAGGATTCCGTGGCACGAACCGTTGCCCGCGTCATCGTGGACGCCTTGAGCGAGCTTGGCGTGCGCCAGGTCTTCGGCGTCGTCGGCGACGCGCTCAATCCGCTGACCGACGCCATCCGCACCACCGAGGACGTGGAGTGGGTGGGCTGCCGGCACGAGGAGGCGGCGGCGTTCGCCGCGAGCGCCCAGTCCCAGCTCAGCGGCACCCTCGGTGTCTGCATGGGCACCGTCGGACCGGGCTCCGTCCACCTGCTCAACGGGCTGTACGACGCGGCCAAGAGCCGCACCCCGGTCCTGGCGATCGCCGGTCAGGTCCCGCTCGCCGAACTCGGCAGCGACTACTTCCAGGAGGTCGACAACGACGCGCTCTTCAGCGACGTGGCGGTCTTCCGGGCCACGGTCACCTCGCCCGGCCAGATGCCGCTGATGCTGGAGACGGCGGTGCGCAACGCGCTGGGCCGCAAGGGCGTCGCCGTCCTCACCGTCCCCGGTGACCTCGGCGAAGCGGAGCTGAGCGCGGACCGCCCGGCCCGCTTCTCCCTGAGCTCCCCCGTCAGCCGGCCGGAGGAATCCGCCGTGCGCCGCGCCGCGGAGCTGCTCGACCGGGCGGAGCGGATCACGCTGCTCGTCGGACGGGGCGCCCGCACCGCCCGTGAGGACGTGCTGGCCCTGGCCGACCGCCTCGCCGCGCCGATGGTCCTCACCCTGAAGGCCAAGGAGGGCTTCGAGGGCGAGGCCAATCCCTTCCAGGTCGGCCAGACCGGGCTGATCGGCAACCCGGCGGCGGCGTCGGCCCTGCAGGACGCGGACACGCTCCTGCTGCTGGGCACCGACTTCCCCTACCGGGAGTGGTATCCGGACGGCCGGACGGTCATCCAGGTGGACACCGAGGCCGCCCACATCGGGCGTCGCGTGCCGGTCGAGGTCGGGCTCGTCGGCGACACGGGCGCCACCGTCCGGGATCTGCTCGGCCACCTGTCCGCCGCACCTCCGGGCACCGAGGGCCCGCGGGACCGTTCGCACCTGGACGACGCGACCAAGAACTTCGCCGAGTGGCGCGCGAGTCAGGCCCGGCTCGCCGACCCGGCCCACGACAAGGGCCTGACCGGGCGGCTGCGCTCCGCGCTGGACAACCGCGCGCACGAGATCCGCCCGGAGGCGCTGGCGGCCGTGGTCGACCGGGTCGCCGACGACAACGCCGTCTTCACCTCCGACACGGGCATGGCCACGGTGTGGCTCTCGCGGTTCGTCGAGATGCGCGGCGACCGGCAGCTGCTCGGCTCGTTCAACCTCGGCTCCATGGCCAACGCGATGCCTCACGCCCTCGGTGCCCAGTGCCTGGACCGGCAGCGCCAGGTCGTCGCCTTCTGCGGCGACGGCGGGCTGAGCATGCTGCTCGGCGACCTCATGACGCTCAAGACCTACCGGCTCCCCGTCAAGCTCGTCGTCTTCGACAACCGCCGGCTGGGCATGGTGAAGCTGGAACAGGAGCAGGCCGGGCTGCCGGAGTTCGGCACCGTGCTGGACAACCCCGACTTCGCCGCCGTCGCCACGGCCCTGGGCATCACCGGTGTCCGGGTGACGGATCCGGCCGGGCTGGAGGAGTCCGTGCGCCGCGCCTTCAGCACCCCAGGGCCGGTCCTGCTCGACGTCCTCACCAACCCGGACGAGATCGCCGTGCCGGCCGAACCGACCGTCGGACAGGGCTGGGGCTTCGCGGTGGCCAAGGTCAAGGAGGCCCTGCGCAGCAACGAGGACGCCGGCGGTCGCTGATCCGGGTGGGGCTGCCGCCGGCCGGCGATCCTGCGCCGGCCACCGGCCGGCCGTGAGGAGCGCACAACGAGGGCGGCCGCGCCGTGGATACCCACGACGCGGCCGCCCCCCGCGGCGGGTGAGCGGCCGCGGACGCCGCGCCGGCCGAGGTCACCCGCCCCGTAGCACCAGTCGCGTATAAACAACAGAAGCTGCCGGCGAGAGTT
>NZ_JBHXSO010000021.1:39428-130290 GCF_042714775.1 Streptomyces sp. NPDC058691
GGGGGTTGGGTGGGTTGGTTTTTTTTTTTAGCTCGCGGGCGCGCCTTGGGGGGGGGGGCGCGGGGTCGCACCCCCCCCCCGCGCCCGCCCCCGGCTGCGGATCAGCGGCCTCGGACGCCTCGCCGGACGAGGTCACCCGCCCCTTCGCACGAAGCGCCCGACCGCATGGGTCACTTGGTGCGGCGGGCCACCGTGAAGTGGTCGATGCGCTGCCCCGTCTCCGCGATCGCGGAGACATTCAGCTTCGCCTCGTGCCCGGAACGGGCCGGCTCGACGTCCACGGAGATGAACGAGTAGCCGGTGTAGCGGACCCGCGACCAGTGCACGGAGTCCACGACCTGGCCGCCGCCCTTGGCCGAGTGCCAGGTGGGGACCGGGTCGACCTCGTTCTCGTGGCCCTCGTAGCTGTCCGCGACCGGGAAGCTGTAGAGGCTGCGGCCGGCACCGCCCGCGGTGATGTAGACCGTGCCGTCGGTGGCGGGACGCGTGGTGTCGCCGATCTGCACCTGGTGCGACACCGCGCCCTTGCGGATCGCGTCGGTCCGCTCGTAGACGTGGTTGTGGCCGTTGATCACCAGGTCGACCTGGTGCTTCTCGAAGATCGGCACCCACTCCGCCTGCACACCGCCGTCGGAGGCGTGCTGGTTGGTGGTGGAGTAGGCGCAGTGGTGGAAGAACACCACGAGGAAGTCGATGCCGCGCTGCTTGCGGTAGCCGGCCAGGGTGCGGTCCAGCCACGCGGTCTGCTTGCCGCCGGTGATCCCGTAGTTGGCCGGGATCTCGTAGGACACGTCGTTGGCGTCCAGCGCGATCACCGCGGTGTTGCCGTAGACGAAGGAGTAGGCGCCCGGCTGGGTCTCCGGGGCGTGGCCGGTCGCCGGGAGCGTCCAGCGGGCCTCCTGGCCGCCGTAGCCGTTCGGCGAGTACCAGGCCTCCATGTCGTGGTTGCCGGTCGTCACCATCCACGGCACACGCGCGGCGACGGACTCGGTCTGGGCGAGGAACTGGTCCCAGGTGCGCGCGTCGTAGTCGGCCGAGTCGCTCTGCTGGCCCGAGCCGTCCGGGTCGGCGTAGCAGATGTCGCCGGCGTGCAGGTGGAAGACCGGGTTCTGGGCCAGGATCAGCGAGTCGTTGGCCAGGGCGTGGTAGCTGACGCCCTGGTCACCGAAGGCGGTGAAGGTGAAGCGCTCGTTGTGCGCGGGCGCGGTGGTGAAGGAGCCGATGGTGGCGAAGGCCGCGGCGTCGGCCGGGTCGAAGCCGTCGTGGCCCACACCGTAGTAGTAGGTGGTGCCCGGACGCAGACCGTGGACCTGCGCGTGCAGGTAGAACTGGTCGACCGGCGGCAGCTTGCTGTTGAGCAGCTGCGGGGTGTGCAGATCGCGGACCTCGGCCTCGATCTTGTGGCTGAGCGACCACGGCTGGAGGCCGATCCGGACGAACGGCTTGCGGACCGCCAGCGGGACCTGCCAGGAGATGGTGAACTGCGTCTTCGGGTCGGCGCCGAACTGGAGGTGCCGTCCGAAGGGGGCGACCAGCGCGCCGTCCACATGACCGGTGGCCGGCTTGGTCAGCAGGGAGGGGGTCGGGGCCTGCGCCCGCGCGACCCCGCCGAGCAGCCCGGACGCGGCGACGGTGCCGGCGGTGGCGATCCCGCCGAGCATCACGCGGCGGCGCGTCACCTTGGACCGCAAATACTCGTGCTGCTCGGCCATGCTCATCTTCGCGGCGAGCCGGGCATCGATACCCATGTTAGGAGTGTCCATGCCGCGAAATTTCGCAGCGTCCGCGGTCGATCTCCCGACCTTCCAATGAACAGTCCATGGCGGCCGGTTCTGGCTTGTGGCAAGAATTGTCAATGGCTGTCCATTGTCCCGAAACCACACGGGCCCCACGGGCCTCGCGTGCCCGCGGCAGCCGCAGTTCGGACGGCCCGCGGCGCTGTCACAAAGCCCATCGCCATCCGGTCATTCGATGACAAAAGGGGCGCATAGCACAAGCCCCCTGCCACCGGCTTCCCCAGACTCCCGAGGGCGGCATCGAATGACCACGACCAGCCTCGAAGCAGTGACACTCGGTAAGCAGCTGAGTACCTCAGATATATCCGATACGGCGATCGCACTGCTCGACGAGCAGGGGAACGTCGCCGCATGGACACACACCGCCGAGCGACTCGCCGGATTCTCCGCCGGGCACGTCGTGGGCCGGTCCGCCGCACTCGTGCTGCCGTCCTTCAAGGCAGCGATGACGACATCGGCGTTCGTCGAGCGGTGTCGTGCCGAAAACGGCTGGTCAGGGGCGACGGCGGTGCGCCACCGGGACGGCCGTGTGCTGGACGTCAGCCTGCGGATCACGATGCTGCACGGTCAGGACGGGACAGCACGATGGCTCGCGTCCGTGACCGACACCGTCCCGCTGCCCGGGGACGCGACGGACGCTTCGGTGCGGGGGCCGCTTCTCGCCCGCACACCCATCGGTGTCGGCATTCGTGACCTGCAACTGCGGTCCACCTATGTGAACGACGATGCCGAGTTCCACGACGGCCTTCCCCGTGGCCGACGTCTCGGCCGCCGGTTCACCGAGGTACTGCCCGGTGCCAATGCCGAGACCATCGAGACGGTCATGCGGCAGGTCCTCCGGAACGGTACGACCGAGATCCACCAGTACCGGACCTGGCTGCCGACGAGCCGGGGCCCGGAGCACCAGTTCGCGGCTTCGTTCCAGTGCCTCCAGGGCGCCGACGGCGAGGCGCTGGGGGTGTGCGTCATCGGCGCCGACGTCACCGCGAGTTGGCAGGCGCGTGAGCGCCTCGCCGTCCTCAGCCATGCCGGCACGCGGCTGGGCAGCACCCTGGACGTGATGCAGGCCGGCCAGGAACTGGCCGACCTCGCCGTGCCGCTGCTCGCCGACCACGTCGCCGTGGACCTGGAGCAGTCGATCTCCTACGGGGAGGGGTCCCCGGTCCGCATCGGCGCGACGGGCAAGCACCTCCCCGGGCTCCGACGTGCCGGTCTGGCCTCGATCCGCCAAGGGGTGCCGGAATCACCCTGGTTGCGCGGCGAGCCGGTGTCCGTGCCGGCGGTCTCACCCTTCACCGACGTCCTGCATGCCGGCAAGTCCCTCCTGGAGCCCGTCTTGGACACCGCTTCGGGCACCTGGGTCGACAAGGTGCCGGAACTGGCGCACAGGGTCCGCGAACAGGGCGTGCACTCGATCATGATCGTACCCATCCGCGCACGGCGCGCCCTGCTGGGCGTGGCGCTGTTCGTCCGCACGACGGATCCCGCGCCGTTCCACGAGGTCGATCTCCTGCTGGCCGAAGAACTCGTCGGCCGCGCCGCGCAGTCGCTGAACAACGCCCGCCAGTACGCCCGCAAGCACACCGTCGCCCTCACGCTCCAACGCCATCTGCTGCCGCGCCGGCTGACAGGCGGCACGGCGGTCGAGACGGCGTCGCGCTACCTGCCCGCCGACATGGACCACGGTGTCGGCGGCGACTGGTTCGACGTGATCCCGCTGTCCGGCGCGCGGGTGGCGCTCGTCGTCGGCGACGTGATCGGGCACGGCCTCCACGCCGCCGCGACCATGGGCAGGCTCCGCACCGCCGTGCAGACGCTCGCGGACATGGAACTGCCCCCGGACGAACTGCTGGCCCACCTCGACGACACGGTCCAGCGACTGGGCGAGGAAGGGGGCGATCTCCCGGACCAGACCCCCGCGGTGGCGGGCGCCACCTGCCTGTACGCCGTCTACGACCCCGCCACCCGCCGCTGCACCATGGCACGGGCCGGGCACCCCCCGCCCGCCGTCATCGACCCGCAGGGGCGGGTCTCGTACCCCGACCTCCCCACAGGAGCCCCCCTGGGGGTCGGCCTGGGAGACCCCTTCGAGTCCGTGGAGCTGGAACTGGCCGAGGGAAGCGTCCTGGCCCTCTACACCGACGGCCTGATCGAGACCCGCGACCACGACATCGACGAGGGAATGCACCGCCTGGGCATCGCCCTCGCACAACCGGGCCGGTCCCTGGAGGAACTCTGCGACACCGCGACACGGACCCTTCCCGACCAGGCGCCGTGCGACGACATCACACTCCTCCTCGTCCGCGCCCGCTCCCTCAGTTCCAGCCGGGTCGCCTCCTGGTCACTGCCGGGTGACCAGTCCGCCGTCAGCGGTGCCCGCAACCTCGCGGCACGTCAACTGAGGGAATGGGGCCTGGAAGGTCTCGTCGACGCCACGACGCTGATCGTCAGCGAACTCGTCACCAACGCCGTCCGCCACGGCACCGGGCAGATCGGGCTGCGGCTCATCCGGCACCAAGTCCTGACCTGCGAAGTGTCCGACGCCGGCCCCTGCACCCCGCGTCCGCGCCGCGCACGCGCGACGGACGAGAACGGTCGCGGCCTCTTCCTCGTCACCAATCTGTCCCGCAGGTGGGGCTCCCGCTCGGTCCCGGGCGGGAAGGTGGTCTGGGCCGAACAAGCCCTCCCCCACGCATCCGGCGCCCGATCGGCGCAGTAAAGCAGTGAAGGAGTGAACCCATGACCCACCCCATGACCCCCAGGCGCGTGCTCGTCACAGGTGCGTCCAAAGGCATCGGCCGCGCCCTCGCCGAGCAGCTGGCAGCAGAAGGTCACACGCCCGTGGGCATCGCCCGCAGCGCACCGGAATCCTTCCCCGGCGAGTTCCACGAAGCCGACCTTGCCGACCGTGCGGCCACCGATCGGGTCCTGGGCGAAGTGATGCGCACGGGACCGGTCGACGCCGTGGTCAACAACGTGGGGACGGTGCGACCCGCGCCCGTCGGGAAGGTCGCCCTGTCCGACCTCGACGCGGTCCTCGACATGAACGTGCGCACCGCGCTCCAGATCGTCCAGGCCGTCCTGCCCGGCATGCTCGAACGGTCCTGGGGCCGTGTGGTGAACGTCACCAGCCTGGTCACCCTGGGGCTGCCCGACCGGACGTCCTACGGTGCGGCCAAGGCCGCCATGGAGTTCTTCACGCGAGGCTGGGCCGGAGAACTGGCCGCGCACGGGATCACCGTCAACGCCGTCGCCCCGGGCCCCACCGAGACCGAGTTGTTCCGGCAGAACAACCCGCCCGGATCGGCCGGAGCCGCCCGCTACCTGGCGACTGTTCCCATGGGCAGGTTCGGGCGCCCGGACGAGCTCGCGGCCGCCATCGCCTTCCTGCTCTCCGAGAAGGCGGGATTCATCACCGGCCAGATCCTGCGCGTCGACGGCGGTGCGAGCATCGGCCGCAACAGCTCCTGAGCCTCCCGGCGCCGTACATGTGAGGGCTTTCACACCCCATGTCCGCTTGGCTCACAAGGCTTCCATAGAGGCGCAATTGACATCCTGCGATGGGAATTAATCGAGGATGCACCTTTCATGACTCCTTGAGTCGAGTTACCTTCGTGCGAAGTACGTGTGTGCGCCATCGGCTCGATCCGGCGGGTGGGGGTGTTCGCAGGGAGGTCTTCGCTGTCCATGCACAATCTCGCGGGTTCCTGGGACCACACCTCGTGGTCCCTGAGTCATTTGCACTGGTACGGACTGGCCGTCGGGTCGCTCCTCGCCATCAAGCTGCTGCTGTCCATCCGCCGGCGCCGCCGCCCGGAACTGACGTTCCCCGAGCCGAACGGCCGTCATCGCATCCATGGCGTGGTCACGGTCTACAACGAGTCCCCCGCGATGCTCCGCCGCTGCCTGGAGTCGATCCTCGCCCAGACCCTGCCGCCGCACTCCCTGACCGTTGTCGACGACTGCTCCGCGGACCATTCCGCCGGTGCCCTCGTCGAGGAGATGCGCCCTCAGTTCCAGCGCGCCGGGGTGCGACTCGACTTCATCCGCTTCCCCGCCAACCGCGGCAAGCGCCACGGCCTCGCCGCGGGCTTCCAGCAGGAACCGCACGCGGACGTGTACCTGTGCGTGGACTCCGACACCGTGCTCGACCAGCACGCCGTCGCCGAGCTCGCGGAGCCCTTCTCCAAGCGCCGTGTGCAGTGCGTCACCGGGCTCGTGCTCGCGCACAACCGCGGTACCAACCTGCTCACCCGCCTCATCGACATGCGCTACGTCAACGCCTTCCTCGGTGAGCGGGTCGCCTACTCGCGCCTCGGCTCGGTGCTGTGCGCCTGCGGATCGCTGGCGATGTACCGCGGGTGGGTCGTCCGCAAGCACCTCGACGACTTCCTCGACCAGCGGTTCCTCCGGCGCCCCGCGACCTTCGGCGACGACCGGCGCCTGACGTACTACTGCCTCACCGAGGGCCTGTCCCTCATCCAGCCCTCCGCCGTCGGCTACACCGACGTCCCGGAGCGCCTCGGCCACTACATCCGGCAGCAGATCCGCTGGGGCAAGTCGTTCATCCGCGAGGGGTTCCTGCTCCTCGGCAAGTTCCGGCTGCGGCGCATGTACTGGTGGCTCAACCTCGTCGAGCTCGCGACCTGGGTCGCCTTCACCACCGCGTTGTTCGCCTCGCTCGTCGCGATCGTCATGCATCCGCACGGCTGGACACTGCTGGCCGGCTATGTCGGCTACATGTGCGTCATGTCGTGGGTCCGCTCCGTCCACTACCTGCGCGGCGCCGCACAGGTGGGCATCGTCGACCGTGTGCTGACGTTCCTCGCCGCCCCGCTGTACGCGCTGCTCAACCTCGGACTGCTGCTGCCGCTTCGGCTGTGGTCCCTGGCGACCCTGCGGAGCACCAACTGGGGCACCCGCGCCAAGATCGAGGTCGGCGGCGTCGGAGCCGACGCCCCCGACATGACCGGCCCCGGCCCCGGCCCCGGCCCCGGCCTTGTGCCGCAGGCGACCGTCCCGGAACAGCGGTGGAACAACGCCGAGGACTCCTGGGCGGGCAAGCCCCATGGCGACCGGTTCGCGCCGGGCAATGCCTCCTAGCCGGCGCGGGCCCGCCGCCCGGCGACCGGCCCGGCGGCCGGCCGCAGAGACCTGAGAACGCCATGCGTGCCCCCGGCATCGCCCCTCCACCGCGCTAGGAGCCTCCGTGGGTTCTGCCCGCCCCTCAGCCCGTCCCAGCCGACCGACCCGTCCCAGCCGACCCGTGCCGTCCGGCCGGCAGAAGCCGCGCCGCCGTGCTTGGGGGGTGGCGAAGCTCCTCCTGCTGGTGATCGCCGTGGCCGCGGGAGGTACGGCGCTGTATCCCACGTGGCGTGACGCACACCAGCCGCCGCCCGCGCTGACCATCCGCTACAAGGCGGGTGCGCCGGCGACGGCCGCCGCGTCGCGGCCGTGGCTGGAGGTCGTCAACACCTCCGGCAAGCGGGTCCGGCTGGGTGACGTGGCCATGCGGTACTACTACACGGAGGACGGCTCCTCTCCGTACACGTTCAACTGCGTCCAGGCATCGATGGGCTGCTCGAACCTCATCGGGAAGACCGTCGCGATGGACGCTCCCACCCCCACCGCGGACCACTATCTGCAGATCACCTTCACGGCGGCCGCGGGCACGCTGGCCCCGGGGGCCAAGAGCGGGGCCATCGGGCTGCAGCTGTACCGCCCGGACGGCGGGAAGCTGAACCAGGGCAACGACCGGTCCTTCAGCCCGGCCCACGACACCTTCCAGGCGTCGAAACTGGTGACCGGTTACCTGGACGGCAGGCACGTCTGGGGCGACGAGCCCAGCGGCGGTGCCGCCGCCCCCACTCCCGCCCCTGCCTCCGCGTCCGCGTCCGCGTCCGCGTCCGCCCGGGGTTCGGCGGCCTCCGCCGCCCGGCCCGCGGCCCCCTCCGGGATCATGTTCGACGACTTCCACTACAGCGGCCCCCACGATCCGGCGCTCCGCGCGCACGGCTGGCTGGTCCGCACCAGCGAGGGCGGCCCCGGCATCCGGAACACCTGGTCGGCCGACGGCGTCAGCTTCCCCGCGGACAAGGACGCGCTGGGCGGCCAGGTCCTGCAACTGCGGGCCGCGACCGACGGGACGAAGCAGGGCACCTCGCAGGCCGAGGTGCACACCACCGGCATCAAGTTCCTGACGGGGACCTTCGCCGCCCGGATCCACTTCACGGACAGCCCCACGAGCGGTGGCAACGGCGATCACATCAACGAGAGCTTCTACATGATCTCGCCGCACCACCTCGCCCGGTACAGCGAGCTCGACAACGAGTACCAGCCGAACGGCGGCTGGGGCGCCCCGGGCCCGAGGCTCGACACGACCACCTGGCGCAGCGTCGCGGACGGGGACCGGGTCACCCGTGCCACGACGTCCAGCCTCAACGGGTGGCACACGATGGTGACCACGGCCGCACACGGGGTCGTCACCTACAGCCTCGACGGGAAGGTGCTGTTCCGCACCAGCGGCGCGTACTACCCGACCGAGGACATGTCCGTGAACTTCAACACGTGGTTCGTGGATCTGCCGTTCACGGGGAAGCGCACCTGGGACATGCAGGTCGCGTGGTTCTACCACAACGCCAAGCAGGCCCAGTCGCTGTCCCAGGTGCAGAAGGCCGTGCGCGGCCTCGCCGGCAACGGCACGAGCTACGTCAACACCCTCGGGACGTCCTGAGGGCGATCGTGCCGGCAGCCTGCCGACCGCTCCTCCGCTCGTCCACTCGCCTACTCGTAGCCCTCCGCGCTCAGCCATCGGTCCAGCGCGAGGGCGTCCCGGGTCATCGACAGCGTTTCGGCGCGGATCCTCTCGGACTCCTCGGAGGATCCGGGCCGCACCGACAGCCCGTCGTCGGCCGACGGGCCGAGCATGTGGCCGCGGGTTCGCTCCCGGTACCAGGCCGCGAAGCGGCGTGCGTCGCCGGGAGCGAGTCGCCCCGACTCCCGCCAGCGCCGCGCGGGTTCCGCAGCCGCGCCGGGCTCCAGCCCGGCCAGCCAGACCTCGACGAGCCGGGCCGCCGTGGCGGCGTCCTCGTCCGGTGCCTGCCGTCGCTTCGTACGGCTTCCCCACAGTTTCATCCGCCCCCACTCCCCGGCCGACAACTGTAGGGACACGGCCTGTCCGGCGACAGATCTCCGGGTGAGCACGTGAGGTCCCCGGCTCCCCTGTGCGGGGGAGCCGGGGACCCCACCGGGGATCAGTAGCCCTTGCGTGCGGCGGTGAGGCCGACCGGTGCGCCGCTGATCGTGAACTGGGAGCCGGGCTCGATCAGGACGTTGCCCTGGGCCGAGTTCGTGATCGTGACGTTGGTCAGGGTGGCGCTGCCGCGGGCGCCGCTCATCGCGAGGATGCCGGAGCCGTTGACGGAGTTGTCGATGCGGACGTCGGTGATCTTGACGCCGGGCATCGTGCCGCCACCCGTCTTGAACTGGATGCCGTCGTAGGTGGAGTCGTGGATCTCGGTGTCCCGGATGGTCACGCCCGGGATGTCCGTGCCCTGGGCGAAGAGCGTGATGGCGCCGAACTCCTGCGCCTCGCCCCAGAACGCGCCGCCCGTCCGGTACAGCGCGTTGCCCGAGATGGTGGTCTGGCCCGAGAAGGGGATCGGGTCGTGGTCGGTGGCGAGCATGATGCCCGGGTAGTTCATGGTGTCGGAGACGATGTTGTTCTCGATGGTGTTGCCGTAGCCGCCGTACACCGCGATGCCGTTGGCCCGCCAGGGCAGCTGGATGGTGTTGTTGCGGAAGTGGTTGTCATGGCCGATGTCGACGGAGGTGTCCTTCACGTACTTGCTCGCCCACACCGCCAGCGCGTCGTCACCGGTGTTGCGGAACGAGGAGTTGTAGACGGTGGAGTTGCGGGAGCCGTTGGCGAAGTTGATGCCGTCGGCGTAGGTGTCGCGGACTCGGACGCCGCTGAACTCCAGCCCGTCGGCGGGGCCCCACAGCTCGGGGATGTTGGAGTAGTCGCGGCCGACCCAGACACCGACGTTGGCGTGCTCGATCCACACGTTGGTGATCTTCGTGTTCTTGCCGAAGCGCCCGTTGAGGCCGACGCCGCCCTCGGCGTTGCCGTCGCCGCCGCGGATGGTGCCCGAACCGAAGATGGCGATGTCGGAGATCTGGGTGTTGTCGTCGATGTCGAAGCCGAAGTTGCCCTCGTGCGGGTGGTTGATGCCGCCGGCGTTCTGCGGCGGGGTCAGGGTGTAGAGCTGCGAGTGCCACATGCCCGCGCCGCGGATGGTGACGTCCCGGATGCCGACCTGATTGAACTGGCCGCGGTTCAGCGGGTCGTCGGTGAGGATCTTCTGCTCCTGGCGCCACTGCCCGGCCGGGATCCACACGCAGGAGATCTGGCCGTTCTGGTCGGCGGTGACCGCGCGCTGGATGGCGTCGGTGTCGTCGAGCCCGTCGCCCGGCACGGCCCCGTAGTCCGTGATCGAGGTGCAGTTCGCCGGCTTGGCCGCCGGAGGAGCGACCTGCTCCAGGTCGATCAGGTCGATGATGTAGTAGGCCGCCGAATCGCCCGCGTCACGCTGCAGACGGAACGTGGTGCCCTGCGGGTAGGTCCGCGACAGCAGCGCGTGGGCCTCGTCGAAGAGCCGCCGCGCGTCGCCGCCGGGGCGGTTGGTGAGCCCCTCCGGGTCGTCGGTGCTGCCGTACAGCCAGCTGTGCTTGGAGGAGAGGTTCAGCTTCTGCACGAACGTGCCGTCGGCGTACAGGCTGATGGTCGCGTCGGTACCCCCGCCGGCGGAGGCGTCGGGGATGGAGTTGCGCACCACGACGGAGTTGGTGGACGTGGTGGAGGTGAACTCGACGTACTGGCCTCCGGAGTCGAGCCGGACGGACTTGCGGCCGGAGGACTCGGTGGCGAAGTTGGTGTGCCCGAAGGTCCGCTTGGCGTCCGCCGTGAGCAGGGTGCCCGTGTAGCGGCCGTCCTCCGCCTCGTACTCGGTGTACGGCACGGCCGCGCCGCGTCCGACGACGAGGGACTTGGCGAGCACGTTGTTGTCCTCGTTGGTCTCGGTGACCACGCCGGTGGCGTCCGCGGTGGCGGTGAGGGTGGCGCCGCCTGCGGTCGCCGTCCAGGTGCCGCTGATCGCCACGTTGACCGTGGCACCCGCCGCGACCTGGCCGGTCGTGCCGTTCAGCGTGGTGGTGCCGGCCTGGAGCCGGGTCACCGAGCCGGCCGCGGCGGCGGTGATGCCGCGGTTGTGCACGGCGACGGTGAAGGAGACGGGCGAGCCCACGGCCGGATTCGCGGGACTCGTGGTGATCGCGCTGATCTCGAGGTCGGGGCCGGGGGCCTGGCTCACGACGAGCCGGTTCGCGGCGTTGCGGCTGTTGTTGGTGTCGTCCAGCTCGGCGACGGTGTTGCGGGGGTCGACGACCGCGGCGACCGTGTAACTCCCGGCCGGGCGGGTCCCGGTGGAGACGGCGACGGTGGCGGAGGCACCCGGGTCGAGAGCGGGCACGGTGGCACTGCCGGCGACCGTCCCCTCCACGCTGACGTCCACGGTCGTCGCGGCCGAACGTGCGGTGCCGGCGTTGCGGACACCGGCGTTCACGGTGACCGCGTCCCGCTCGGACGGCGCGGCCGGTGTCCAGTCCAGGCCCGTGACGGTGAGGTCGGGGGCGGGCGCGGCAGTGCCGACGACCTGGAACTCGGCGACCTGCCCGCCGGGCGCGCCGGTGTTGGAGAAGATCCGCAGCCGCACGTCGGCCCAGCGGCCGCTGACCGGGATGGTCACCGAGTTGCCGGTGCCCGGGCTGAAGGCGTAGTCGGCGCGGTCGCGCAGCGAGGTGAAGCCGGTGTCGGACGCTCCTCGGCCCAGCACCTGGATGCCCTGGGTCCTGGCCCCCCACACCGGGTCCGGGTTGAGCTTGACGACGACGCCGGTGACGTCCGCGGCCGCGCCCAGCTTGACGGTGAGGTCCGCGGGGTTGCCCGCAGCCTCCCAGTAGGTGGAGGTGGAGTCGTCGGTGGCGTTGGCGGCTACGTAGGTCTGCGTCGTCGAGGTGGCCTCGACCGGCTTGTTGCGGGCCAGGTTGGTGCCGGTGGGCGGCGGGTCGGTATTGCCGCCCTCCTCGCCGTACACCTCCAGCTCGGAGAGCTGCGCGGCGTTCCAGCCGGTGTTGCCTGAGACGTTGACGCGGACGTACCGGGCGTCGGTGGGGGACGTCAGGTCGACGGAGACGGTGTTGGCCTGTGCCGGGTTGAACACCCGTCCGGCCGAGGCGGAGAGCGTGCCGAAGGAGGAGCCGTCGGTGCTGCCTTGGAGGGAGAGCGTCTGGGTCCGGGTCTCCCATCCGGAGGGCAGCTTGAGCACGACCCGGTCGACGGCACGGGTGGCGCCGAGGTCCACCTGCACCCACTGGGGGAAGGAACCGGCCGGGCCCTCCCAGTACGAGGCCTGGGCGCCGTCGGTGGTGTTCCCTGCGGGGTACGCACCGAGGGAGCCGCCCGCGGTGGCGGGGCGGCCGAGCGCGAGGTTGACGTCGGCGGCCGCCACCTTCGCGGTCGGGGCGGCGGCCTGTGCGGTGGAGGCGAAGGGCAGCGGTAACAGCCCGACCGTCATGAGCCCGGCCAGGACGGCGCCGGACAGCGACCGCCGGCCAAGGGGTCTCCATCTCATTGGGTCCTCAATTCCGTGGAGGGGGGAGCGCGGGAGGAGGGCGAGGGCGGAACCGGAAGCGCCAAAGGCAGGAACAGCGGGGGCAGTTGAGGCTGGAACGCATCAACTCCTGGGGTGAGAGCCGTCCCTGCACATCAATTGAGTCAGACAGTCGACTTCTTGCGGAAACCGCGTCATCAGGTTTCTAGCGTGTCTCCGATTTGTCAACGGTTCGTAATGTGGCAGCAGTTGCCGCAACAACGGCTTGCGCGGCCTGCCTGCTGCTTGCGTTCGCACTCGGCGCCCGACCACCGCTCAGGAACAGGGATGATTCCTTGGAATGCCACCGGGACGGGGGACTGCCCCCTCGCGGGCCCTCACAATGAACGCAATTTATTGAGTGCTTTACGTAAGATCGATGACTTCGCCTGCTCGATCGCCCTCCGGCGAAGCGGCACCGGACCTGGACCGCGCATCCGTCCCTGTGCGACCATCAGCGCCCGTCAGGTGCTCGGTTCGGCACTCGACAGCCTCGATCCGCCCCGCGTCAGCGGGTCCGTAGATCTCCCTGCCGGCAGGTAAGGGGGTCCCCTCTCCAAGGAGACCCTTGTGCCTGCCGTCTCGCATGCCACCCAGCCCGCGCAGTGGCCGTTCTACCTGCGCGCGGTCGTGGACATCGACTTCCCCACCCACAGCCTCCGTGTCGCACCGACGCCCGTCCCGCACGGAGTGTCGGGTCTGCCCTACCCGCTCCCCGGCGGGCGGACGATCCACATCGTGACCGCCTTCAACCCCGCCGGACGTGAGGCCACCGCAGAGGCCAACCTTCGTGCACAACACGAGCTGCAGCACCACGTCCGCGTCACCGGCCGGCAGTGGTGGCCCGCCGTCGGTGGCGATCGAGCCGGCACCCACCGCGAGATCAGCGCGGCCATCGCCGGCTTGGACGACACCCAAGCCCGCGCACTGGGCCGGCGCTTCGGCCAGGACGCCGTCTTCGCCTGGTCACCGGCCTCGTGGCGGCTGCTCGCCTGCGCCCCCACAGCACGCGATACGACCACCGCCGACTGGCACGCGACCCCCCTCCGGGCGTTCTGAACCCGTGCCGCGCAACGGCCGAGCCGACCGGCTCACCGGCCCGCGAGCGCCGTGTTCACCAGGTCGCGGAGCGGCTCGGCGAGGTCTTCGGCGGTGGCCGAGGCGAGCGGTTCGAGATTCGTGGATGAACGCAGGAGCGCCATCCCGAGCGAGAGCGCGAGGACGAGCTGCGCCCGGAGCATGAGCGCGTCACCTCCGGGGTCCGCAGCGGGCCGCCCGGCGGCTGACGCCAGGCGTTCGCTGTACCCGCGCAGTACGCCGAGCCGCAACCGTTCGGCGCGCTCGTCACCGGAAGGGCGCAGCAGGAGCATCAGCATGATCTGGTGGGGGCCTTCCGCGCTGGACTCGGCGGCGCCTCTCGCGATCGTGTCGGCGATCTGGGTCAGGTCCTCCACAGTGCCCGCCGCGCGGCCGACCTCTTCGACGCTGGTGGGCAGACACGCCTCGAACAGCCCCTCCTTGGAGTCGAAATAGCGGCTGATCAGAGCCACGTTGACGCCGGCCTCGTCGGCGATCTCCCGCACCGTGGTGGCCGCGTACCCCTGGGTGGCGAACCGGCGGCGGGCGGCGTCGAGCAGGAGCCGCCGGGTGTTGGCCGCGTCGCGCCGCCGCTGCGGTGCCGGCTTGCCGGACGACGCCGGGGTCTCACGCGTGGAGGGGCGTGAGGTGCTGCTCGCTGTCATGGGTTCCTTCCGGTCTGCCACCAGCCTAGCCCGCCAGTGACGAGCGCTGTAAACGTCCGTTGACTTCCCACTCTGCCGCTGACTAGGGTTCAAGTCAGCGGATGTTTACTTACGACTTCGAGGATCCTCGTGACGCAATCTGTAGAGGAGTCGGGCGGCGACCTCGCCGACTCAAAGGGCGCACCGGAACAGCCCGTCGGCCGGCACGCCAACTCCACGCTGCTGGTGCTGTTCCTCTCCCTGGGCGGCCTGGCCTTCGCCGTGCTCCAGTCGCTGGTGGCGCCCGCGCTGTCGACCATCGGACGGGAACTGAACGCCTCGACCGGGAACGTCAGTTGGGTGATCACGGCCTATCTGCTGTCCGCCTCGGTCCTGACGCCGATCCTCGGCCGCCTCGGTGACATGGTGGGCAAGCGCCGGGTTCTGATCGTCGTCCTGGTGATCCTCTCCGCGGGGACGCTGCTCGCCGCGCTGGCTCCGAACCTGGTCGTGCTGATCGCCGCCCGCGCCCTGCAAGGCGCCGCCGGCGCGATCCTGCCGCTGTCGATAGGCATCGTGCGCGACGAGCTGCCGCGAGAGAGGGTCGGCGTCACCGTCGGCCTGCTGTCGGCGATCTTCGGTGTCGGTGCCGGTGTCGGCATCGTGGCCGCGGGCCCGATCGTGGAGCACCTGTCGTGGCACTGGCTGTTCTGGTTCCCCCTCGGACTGGTCGTCATCGCGCTGCTCGGGGCCGTCTTCGGGATGAAGGAGTCGCCGGTTCGCACACCGGGACGCCTCGACGTACTCGGCGCCGGCATCCTGTCGGTGGCCCTGGTGTCACTCCTGCTGGCCATCAGCAAGGGGCAGACCTGGGGCTGGGGCGACACGAAGACCGCCGGTCTGCTCGGGCTCGGCGTGATAGCCCTGATCGTCTTCGTCACGGTCGAACTGAGGGTCCGTGAACCGCTGGTCGACATGCGACTGATGAAGGTCCGCGGCGTCTGGGCCACCGACCTCGTCGCGCTGATCCTCGGCTTCGCGATGTTCGGCACTTTCCTGCTCGTCCCGACGCTGCTGCAGCTTCCCGCGGCGACCGGCTACGGGTTCGGCAAGTCGGTGTCGCAAGCAGGCCTGTTCCTGCTGCCCACCGTCCTGACGATGGTCGTGTTCGGCCCGCTGGCCGGCGCGCTGGACCGCCGCCACGGTCCCAAGGTGCCGATGGTGATCGGTGCCGTCTGCGTCGTGGTCGCCTTCGCCTTCCCGGCTCTCGGGCACGGCCAGATCTGGCAGGTACTGGTCTCCGGGGTGCTCACCGGCGCCGGCATCGGCTTCGCGTTCGCGGCCATGTCCAACGCCATCATCGAGAGCGTGCCCGCCGCGCAGACCGGTGAGGCCAGCGGGGTCAACACGATCGCGCGGACCATCGGCAGCAGCATCGGCACGGCTGTCGTCGCGGCCGTCATCACCTCGCACACCACAGCTCAGGGCCTGCCCACGGACACCGCGTTCACCGCCGGTTTCTGGACCTGCGCGGGCGTCGGCGTCCTCGCCGTGGTCGCCGCCCTCGCCCTGCCTTCGGCGCGCCGCCGCCACCAGCAGGCCGTCGCCGCGGGTGTCGGCGACCTGCCGCCCGAGCCGTAGGCCCGGGCCCGCACCGGTTTCCGTCGGCAAGCCGGCGCGGGTGATCGTTCGTGCGTATGTGCTCGTGGAGGCCGGGGCGCGCCGCGATCTAGAGTTTTGTCGTGGCCGCCCTCTCGGAGGGCGGTCAACGGCGGGACATGGTTCGGTTCGGCGTCGAAGGAGGCCGCTCGTGGCCAGTGCGTTTCAGGAGCGAAAGCTCAAGGGGATGTTCGCCGCGTTCGACGCGGACAGCGACGGCTATCTACGCGAGGAGGACTTCAGGGCGCTCGTCGCCCGCTGGAGCCGGCTGCCGGGAGTGGGCCCCGGAACGGAGTTGCGGGCGCGCGTGGAGACGCTGCTGATGGGGTGGTGGGCAGCACTCCTGGCCGTCGGGGATGCCAACGGCGACGGCACGGTCGACCTGGGCGAACTGCTGTCGCTCGTGGACAAGTTGCCCGCCATGACCGCGGACGTCACCGCCACCGCCGACACGGTCTTCGACGCCGTGGACGCCAACGGCGACGGCCGTATCTCCCCGGAGGAGCACCGCAGGCTCGTCGAGACCTGGAACGGCCGGCCCGTGGAGATGACGGGCATCTTCGAACTGCTCGACCTGAACGGCGACGGGCACCTCAGTCGCGAGGAGTTCGCGCTGCTGTGGCGTCAGTTCTGGATCAGCGACGACCCGGTGGAGCCGGGCAACTGGCTGTGCGGCCGGATCCCGGCCGCGTAGTAACGACACGTCAGTTCAAATCCTGCCGGCGCCGGCGGCCCATGGCGGCGTTCAACGCGTCATCGCGCCCGAGTTCGGACTTTGCCTTCTGTTGACCATCCAGCCATGCGGCGTCCCTAGCGTGCGAATCATGAGAAAACTCCTGATCATGCTCAGTGCCGCCGCACTGACCGTCGGACTCGCCTCGCCGGCCGCGGCCGACCGCGACCACGCGGACTTCGGCCAGGCCCGGCTGACGGGCTTCGCGTCCCTTCCCGCGGAGACGTTCGTGCCGGGCAGCGAGCCGTCCGGCTCGGCCATCGGGGCGGGCCCGTTCAACGGCATCGCGGCACCGTTCGCGGCACAGCCGATCCAGGGCTTCAGCGGCATCGTCAACCGGCATGACGGCAGCTTCGACGTCCTGTCCGACAACGGGTACGGCAACAAGGCGAACAGCGCCGACTTCCTGCTCCGCGTCCAGCGCCTCAAGCCGGACGTGCGGACCGGAAAGGTGAAGGTCCTCGGTGGCTTCAACCTGAGCGACCCCGACCGCCGCGTGCCGTTCCCGCTCACGCGGGCCGACCGCAAGCTGACCGGCGCCGACTTCGACGTCGAGTCCATCGTGCGGGCCTACGACGGCACCTACTGGATGGGCGACGAGTTCGGCCCGTTCCTGCTGCACTTCTCGCCGAGCGGGCGCCTGCTGCAGGCCCCGATCTCGCTGGCCGGTGTGAAGGCGCCGGAGAACCCGTACCTGAACGGCGAGCAGCCCACCACCATCAGCAGCAAGGGCTTCGAGGGCATGGTCCGCTCGGTCGACGGGCACCACCTGTACCCGCTCCTCGAGGGCACGGTGAACGGCGACACCCCGGGCGACCTGCGCATCAGCGACTTCGACCTGCGTGCGGGCAAGTACACCGGCAAGCGCTGGATCTACCGCCTCGAGTCGCCGGCGAACGCCATCGGCGACGCCATCGCCGTCGACAGCCACCGTTTCCTCATCATCGAGCGTGACGGCGGGCAGGGCGACGACGCGCAGTTCAAGCGCATCTACCTCGCGGACACCCGCGACCGCGACCGCGACGGCGTCATGGACAAGACCCTGGTGGCCGACCTGCTGAACATCGCGAACCCCAAGGGCCTCGGCGGCTTCGGGACGACCTTCCGCTTCCCGTTCACCACCATCGAGGACGTCGTCCTGCTGGACGACCGCACGCTGGCGGTCATGAACGACAACAACTTCCCGTTCTCGTCCGGCCGTACCCCGGGCAAGGCGGACGACAACGAGTTCATCACCATCCGGCTCTCGCACCGCCTGGACGCCGACAAGCGCGCGTTCATCTGATCCCCGCGCCCATCAGCCCTCCGGCGGCCGGACTTGCGGCCGCCGGAGGGCTGAACGGTTCGTGGGAGACCGTCCGCGCCGTGTCAGGCGGCCGGCTCGTGCGAGCCGACCGGTCCGGACAGCAGCCGGGCGTTGACCCGGTCCGGCCTCGGCCAGCGCACGTCGTGGACCCAGCCCAGCTTCTCGAAGATCCAGATGAGACGTGCCGACGGGTCGAGCTGGCCCGGAAGGACCCCGTGGCGCGCGCCGGTCGGGTCGGCGTGGTGCGAGTTGTGCCAGCTCTCGCCGAAGGACAGCAGGGCCAGCGGCCAGAAGTTGGTGGCCTTGTCCCGGCTGATGAACGGGCGGTTGCCCGCCACGTGGCACACCGAGTTCACCGACCACGTGACGTGGTGCAGCAGCGCCATCCGGATCACTCCGGCCCAGAAGAACCCGGTCAGCGCGCCGGTCCAAGTGCCGGTGACGAGCCCGCCGATCAGCGCCGGGACGAGGAGCGAGACGGCGGTCAGCAGCCCGAAGAGCCGGCCGACGACGCGCATGTCGGGATCGGCGGCGATGTCGGGCGCGAACCTGGCACGGTTGCTCAGCTCACGCTTGAGCATCCAGCCGATGTGGGCGTGCAGAAGCCCCTTCAGCAGCGCGCGGGTGTCGGCCCCGTAGCGCCAGGGCGAGTGCGGGTCGCCCTCGCGGTCGGCGAAGGCGTGGTGGCGGCGGTGGTTCGCCACCCACTGGACCGGCGAGCCCTCGACGCCCAGCGAGCCCGCGACGGCCAGGGCGATCCGCAGGCCCCGCCGTGCCTTGAACGAGCGGTGCGTGAAGAGCCGGTGGTAGCCGACCGTGAGGCCGAAGCCGGACACGAGGTAGGCGACCACCGCCATGCCGATGTCCAGGGCGGACAGGCCCCATCCCCACACGAGAGGCACCGCGGCGATCAGGGCGAGCGGCGGACCGACAACGAAGATCCACATCGCCACCCCCGCCGCGGCCGTCTGCGGGGCGTCGAGCAGCGGTTTGGCCTCGGCCGCGGTCTCGGCGTCGCGTTCGGCGACGGCCTGTTCAGCGCGGTCAGCGTCGCTCGGGTTCATGGATTCCTCGCCGTTGCTCGAGCCATTTCGGAGGTGGTGCCGGACCGGCCGGGATCATGCGCACCGGTGCGCGCTTCGGAGGACCCTCGCCGGCCCACGGCAAAGGATCCCAGCGGACGGCATCGACGCAGGTCGTCGCCGATGTCCAGGGTGTGAACGTCGCGGGACCGAATTTCGCTTGACACGCCTCTCGACATTCCAACCGCCTCATCTTGCCCAGCAATGTACGCGCTCGGCTCCCGCGCGGGAGCCGAGTGTCAGACCCCGAGGACAGGATGCTGTGCATGACGACAGTGATCGCCGTGCCGCCGGCCTCCCGCGACGAATACCACTCCGCCGTGGACACGGCTCTGCAGGCGTGCGCCGCCTATTACGGTGACGGGACGAGTCCCCTTGATGACGCCGCCTACGACCTGCTGGCCGGGTGGATCCGCGATTACGAGCGCGAGCACCCCGGCCATGTGCGGGAGGACTCCCCCACCGGCAAGGTAGGCGGTGGAGCGGCCCCGACCGGAGAGGTCACGCACGTGGTGCCGATGCTCTCCCTGGACAACGTCTTCAGCGCCGAGGAACTCACCAAGTGGGGCGTATCGCTGGAACGGCGCCTCGGTGCGCCGGTGCGGGGCGGCTACGTCGCCGAACCCAAGCTGGACGGCGCCGCCATCGCCGCACGCTATGTGGACGGGCGCCTGACACGACTCGTCACCCGGGGCGACGGCACGCACGGCGAGGACATATCCCACGCCATCGGCTCCGTCGTGGGTCTGCCCGCACGGCTGGCCTCGCCTGCGACGTTCGAGGTCCGCGGCGAAGTCCTGCTCACGCGAGCCCAGTTCGACCAGGCCAACGCCATCCGGCAGGCGCACGGCGCGAAGGTCTTCTCCAACCCGCGCAACGGCACCGCCGGGACGCTCCGCGCCAAGGACCGCCCGTATGTGATCGAGACGACCTTCTACGCGTACGGCGTCGTCGGCCTGGCGGGTGACACTCACGAGGAGATGATGGCCGCGGTGGCCGCCGCGGGGGTGCAGACCACGTCCGCCACGCCGGTGGGGCTCCACGTGTGCGCCACGCTGGAGGAGGTCCAGCTCCGCGTCGGACAGATCGCCGCCCTGCGTGCCGGATTGCCCTTCGGCATCGACGGCGTCGTCATCAAGGCCAATGCCGTGACCGAGCAGGAGAAGGCCGGTCTCGCCACCCGTCACCCGCACTGGGCCACGGCCTACAAGCTTCCCGCCATGGAGCGGCGGACGAAGCTCCTGGCCGTCGAGTGGAACGTGGGCCGCACCGGCGTCATCGCCCCGCGCGCCGAACTCGAACCCGTGGAGGTCGACGGCAGCATCGTCCGCTACGCCACGCTGCACAACCCCAGATTCATCCGCGACAGCGGACTGATGATCGGCGACACCGTCAGCGTCTTCAAGGCGGGAGACATCATTCCCCGCGTCGAGGCCCCGGTGGTGGACCTCCGCACGGGCGAGGAGACGCCGATCGAGCTGCCCGGGGCCTGCCCGAAGTGCGGCGGGGACATCGACACCTCCGGTGAGCGATGGGAGTGCGCCGGCGGCGCGGGCGGCGGCTGCGGGCTGCTGGCCGCGCTGCGCTACGCGGTGGGCCGCGACCAGCTCGACATCGACGGCCTCGGCACCACGTACATCGAGGCCCTGGCCGACAGTGGCGCCGTCGCCGACGTCGGCGACCTGTTCACTCTCAGCCGTGAGCAACTGGTCGACGCCACCAGGAGCGAGAAGCGTGCCGACACCGTGCTGGCACAGATCGAGGCGGCCAGGGCCAAGCCCCTCAACCGTGTCTTCTGCGCCCTCGGCGTGGTCCGCACCGGCCGCACGCTGTCCCGTGAGATCGCACGGTACTTCGGCACGATGGACGCAATCCGCGCCGCGGACGCCGACACGCTGGCGAAGGTGCCGAAGCTCCCCGCCGCCAACGCGCCGAAGATAGCGGCGCACATCGCGGCGCTCGGCCCGGTCGTCGAGAAGCTGGTTGCGGCCGGAGTGAACATGACCGAGCCGCCCGTCCCCACCATGGGTGACGCAGGGCCACTGGCCGGCGAGACCGTGGTGGTCACCGGCGGCATGACGGGCGCGCTCGCCGGAAAGAACCGCACCGAGGTGAGCGATCTGATCATCGCGGCCGGAGGGACGACATCCGGCACCGTCTCGCGGAAGACCACGATCCTCGTCGCCGGCGAGAAGGCCGGCTCGAAGCTCGCCAAGGCCAAGGAACTGGAGGTCAGGGTGCTCGCCGAGCAGGAGTTCGCCGAGCTTCTCGCCGACTGGCTGCCCTGACCGCCGCCGGCTGCCAGGCCGGCCCCGGCGGCGCATGTCACAGCCTGCCGGGCTCTTCCGTCCAAGAGGTGCAACCCCCTGCGACGACACAGGAGTACACCATGGAAGCCCGGTTGAACATCATGGCCAGCCCGGTCGCGGCCAAGGCGGTCAAGCACATCATCGCCGCGGGTCAGGCGCTCGCGGAGTCGACGCTGCCCGCCGCGACACGTGAACTGGTCAACCTCCGCGCCAGTCAGATCAACGGCTGCGCCGGGTGCATCGACATGCACACCAAGGAGGCGGCCGCGGCCGGGGAGACCTCGGTACGCCTCAACCTGGTCGCGGCCTGGCGCGAGGCCACGGTCTTCACCGACGCCGAGCGCGCCGCGCTGGAGCTGACGGAACAGGGCACCCGCATCGCGGACGCGGCCGGCGGCGTCCCGGACGAGGTATGGGCCAACGCCGCCAAGCACTACGACGAGGACCAGCTCGCCGCCCTGGTGACCCAGATCGCCGTCATCAACGCCTTCAACCGCGGAAACGTCATCACCCAGCAGCCCGCCGGCGACTACCAGGTCGGCCAGTACCACTGACGGCCCGGCCACGGCCGCCGGTGGCGTCCGGCACCGAGCCTTCGCACACCCCGGGTACCACTGCGCGCAACGGTGCCCGGGGTGTCCGCCGGTTCGCCGATATGGACACCACGGAACGGTATGGCCACACTACGGGGGTGATCATGCGTGGCCGCGGCCGCGCGGAGCAGTGGGGGGATGACTCGATGGGGCAGTCGCAGAACAAGTCCATGTCCCCGGAGCACATCCGCTACCGATTGACGTTTCTGCAGCGCATGCTGCCCGTGCTGCCCGTGACTCTGTTTGCCGGGCTCTTGCAGCTCTGCTTCTGGTCGCACGGGGGACCGATCTGGCCGGCCGTCGGACCGGTCGTGTTGCCGTTCGCGATGCTGATCTTCTCGCGTTCGTCCGGGATCACCCTCACGCGGTCCGCGGCCGTCGTGCACAACCTGTCCCGCCGGACCATCCTCTGGGCCGACGTGCGGGCCATCGAGACCGAGTGGGTCTTCGGCAGCCGTTTCGTCGTGATCCATGAAGCGGGCGGCCGGCGTACGCGCCTGCAGGCGCCGGCCACCGGATTCCTCAGCTGGGACCGCGCCTTCGAGGAGAAGTTCCACACCATCGGCAACTGGTGGCTGGATCACCGCGGACCGGACTGGGCTCCGGCCCCGCCACGGGCGGCACGGCGCGCCGGCGCGCCGTCAACCGGCGAGAACCCCTTCGCCCCTCCCGTGTAGCCGGCGAGCGGCGACACGTCCGTGGGACCGGCCATTCGGTGCACGGAGGTCACCTCACTTGAGCAGCCGATACACGGGGCACCGCGGCACGCCGACAGTCTCCCCGATCGGCGGGTTCTCCACGTACGATCACCCGATGGCCGACAAGACCGAAACCACGCCCGGCTGGCTGTCTCCAGAAGACCTGGAGCTGACCCGCGCACGTATGCCGATCCTGTACGTCGACGCCGTGCCCGTCCGGGTCGACGACAGCGGAGAAGTCACGCATGTCGGTCTGCTGCTCCGCATCGGACCGGACGGGACCGTCAGCCGCGCCCTCGTCTCCGGCAGGGTTCTCCACCACGAGCGCGTCCGTGAGGCGCTCATCCGCCACTTGGAGAAGGATCTCGGGCCGATGGCGCTGCCCCGCATCCCGGCCTCCCCGCAGCCTTTCACCATCGCCGAGTACTTCCCGACGCACGGGGTGACCTCCTTTCACGACCCCCGGCAGCACGCGGTCTCGCTGGCCTATGTCGTCCCCGTGGTGGGCGACTGCCACCCGCGGCAGGACGCTCTCGACCTGGTCTGGTTCACCCCCCAGGAGGCGTCGTCACCCCACCTGCAGCAGGAGATGCCGGGCGGGCAGGGAGTGCTGCTCAAGCAGGCCCTCGCGTACGTCGGCTGCCTCTCCTGACGTCGGCGGCGACCCGCACGGAGTCGTCCGGGCATGCCGGGGGCGGCGGTTTCGTCGCCCCCGATCCCACCGGTGATCCACTCCGGACACCCGATGTTCCTTGTAATGACCACTTACATAAAGGGCGGTGTCGCCGGGACGGACCACCGTGTGCCCGATCTTGCACCTTGGCGCACCCGCGCCTCGCACCATCGGGACTCACATGTCTGATATGCCTGAGCCGTCCGGCACCACGCACGACGCCTGCCACCACGCCGGCATCGGCCGCCGCGGGTTCCTCGGCCTCGCCGGCGGCACCCTCGCGTCGGCCGGGCTCGCCTCCCTGCTGGGTGCGGCGCCGGCGAACGCCGCTCCGGCGGACGGGCCGGACGCGCCCCTGCGGTTCGCGTTGGTGACCGACACTCACGTGAACGTCGACTCGCCGCAGACGACCGTGTGGCTCACCCAGGTGTGGGCCTCGATAGCCGCCCGCACCCCGGACCTCGTCCTGCACTGCGGCGACATCACCGACACCGGCCGTCCCGACGAGTTCGACCGCTACGCCGAGGTGCTGCCCGCGGCCCTGCACGGCAAGATGCACTACTCCCCCGGCAACCACGACGTGCGGTGGGACCCGTCCGCCAAGGAGCAGTACCACTCGCACTTCGGCCCGGGGCCCTACTCCTTCGACGCCGGCGGCGTGCACTTCATCGGCTTCGACCCCACCGAGGTCCTGCAGGAGCCCGGGCACTTCGGCCCCGGCGGCCTGGAGTGGCTGGAGGCCGACCTCAAGCGCCTGCGCCCGGGAACGCCCGCGGTGCTCTTCCAGCACTTCCCGATGGGCAACACCTTCTACTACGTCGACGACCAGCCGGCCGTCCTCGACCTCCTGGCCGACTACGACGTCCGCGGCATCTTCGCCGGCCACATCCACAAGGAGGTCGTGAGCCGCTTCAACGGCCTCACCCAGATCGGCCTCAACGCGGTACGCAACGGCGCCCTCTACTACTGGGTCGAGCGCACCGTTGCCGCCGACGGCACACCCGTGCTGCGGGTGAGCCGGGTCAACGTGGCCGCCGACGGGACCGAGACCGAGGTGCCCGTCGCCGACATGCCGCTGGCCGGCGACGGCCTCGGCCGCCCGCAGCGCCCGCGCGGTGTCCGCCTCGGCACGGTCACCGGCGGCCTGCTGCCGGTCTCCGTCCGGCTGGACGGGGACGCCGCGCCCACCCAGGTCGCGGTCGACCTCTATCCGCAGTCGGTCTTCGGCGGCGCCGCCAACCCCGTCTGGAAGCCGCTCGCCCTCGAAGCGGGCTCCGACCGCCGGTGGGAGGGCACCGTCGACGTCTCCTCGGTCGTCCCCGGCACCCAGCGCCTGCGCCTGCAGGTCACCGCGGCCGACGGCACCTGGTGGGAGGACACCGCCCTGTTCGAGGTGGCGCGCGGCGCCGCCGACCCGAAGCCCCGCTGGGAGTACCAGCTGCCCGGCTCGGTCCAAGGCGGCATCGCCACGGTCGGTTCCGACGACGAGCAGACCGCCGTCATCGCGTCCAGCAGCGGCGACGTGGTCGCCCTGCGCCCCCGTCACCGCTCCTCCGCGACCCGCCTGTGGCACACGCAGGTCGGGCCGGTCTACCGCCGGCCCGCGGTCGACGCCGCGTCCCGGACGGTCTTCGTCCCGTCGGCCGACCACCGGCTCTACGCCCTCGACGCCGCCGACGGCCGCCAGAAGTGGGCATTCGACGCCGGGGCGCCGGTGCTCAGCGCTCCGCTGGTGACCGATGTCGACGGCCAGGAGCGGCTGTTCGTCTCGGCCGGCCGCACGCTGTTCGCCCTGGACGCCGCGAGCGGGGACGCCCTGTGGTCCGTGCCCGGCCGCGGCTTCTCCTCCGGCCGCGCCGCCGGCGACGGCCGCCGCGTGTACACCGCGGCCGACGACGGCTACGCCCGCGCCCACGACGCGGTGACCGGCGCGGCGCTGTGGTCGTTCTCCATGGCCACCGGCACCGAGAACCACATCGCGCTCTACAGCGGTTGGGACAACGTTGTCGCGGTCGGCGACGGCGTCGTGATCGTCGGCTCCGTCTCCAGCTCCTGGGGACTGGACGCCGCCACCGGCGCACTGCGCTGGAAGTTGGCCGGCAGCGCCATGTACGCGCCGACGCTCCTTCTCGGCGACGGCACCGCGCTGTTCACGACGGAGACCGGGCTCATGTCCCTCGTCGAGCTGGCGACGGGCAAGGTGCGCTGGCAGACCAATCTGGCGGTCCGTGTCTTCAACGCCGGCGTGGTCATCGCCGACGGCGTGGCCTGGGCCCAGTCGGCGGACGGCAAGCTGCTCGGGGTGAAGCTGGCCGACGGCACCCGGCAGGGACGGCTGCAGCACAGCCTGGTGTACTGCTTCAGCACTCCGGCGATCGTCGGCGACGTCCTGGTCGTCGGCAACCAGAACGGCTTGGTGACCGGCATCGAACTGCCGTAACCCGGCGGACGCACGGGCCCGTCCCCCATGGGGGGCGGGCCCGACGCTCCGGCGCTCTCGCCGGCCGGACCCAGTAGCGTTGTGCCCCCGGACTACGGACCCTGGCCGGCGAGTCCGGTGGTGAGAGCTGTGGAGCCGAATCGAACGCGGCCGGGTACGCGAGGGCGACGAGGTGGAGCTCGTCGGCTTCGGCGGCGGCGCGATCACTCACGTCAGCGGCATCGACGCGTGCGGAGCGCGCCTCGCCGAGGCGGGTGAGGGCATGAACGCAGGGCTGACGCTGTCCCCTTCCGCGGCGGGAACGGTCGAGCGGGGGCAGGTGCTCGCGACGCCCGGCTCGATCGGGGCGTACGCCGAATTCACCGCGACCATCGCCCTGTTGCCGGAGGAGCACGGCGGGTCGGAGGTCTCCACCGGCACCAGCCTTGCCTTTTACCTACGCGGTGCCGCCCTGAGCGGCACTGTGGCGCTCACTCATGATCACAGCTTGCACCCGTGCCACCAAGGCGCGGTGACGGTGACGCTGGAACGGCCTGTCGCTCTTGAGTGCGGCCAGCGGTTCGCTTTCCGGTACCGCGGCCGCGCCGCCGGCTCGGGGACGGTGGCCCGGCTCCTGCGCTGAGCCCGCGAGCCGGGCCACCGCCGTTCACGCGTTGAGGGTGTAGCGGACTTCGGTGCGGGCGACGGTGAATCCGGCCCGCTCGTACAGACCGTTTCCGCCGGTCGGGCTGTCGGCGTCTACTTCGATGCTCGCTCGCTCGAAGCCGTCGTCCTGTGCGGAGCGCAGCGCGTGGTGGATGAGTGCGCCGGCGACGCCTCGCTTGCGGTGTGCGCGGCGGGTCGCGAGGGTCATGACGTGCGCATCACGGACGCCGGTCGCCTCGGTGTCCGCGTCCCAGGAAAAGGTCAGCAGCATGCCGACGGCGGTGCCGCTGTCCGCATCGCGCAGCAGGAAGCTGAGGCCCGGGCGGAAAGCCGGCCAGCCGAGCGACGCGCGCCACTGCTCCTCCGGCGTCGGGGCCCCGGCCCAGCGGTCGAGGAAGGCCTCGTTCCTGACGGCGAGGAACTCGGCGTCGTTGTCGGCGGAATAGCCCTCGAAGACGAGGCCGTCGGGCGTCGGCACGTCGATGACGGCGGCTCCGAGCGGATGGCGCATGTGCGAGTACCAGCGCACGGGCGTCATGCCCGCGGCCTGGTAGCAGGCGAGCGCGCTGTCGTTGCGCGAGTTGTTCTGAACGTCGACGGCAAGTGGCAGGCCGGGGTGATGGATCGCGTGCAGCGTCTTCGCACTCGCGATTCCCGCGGACAGCAGCTCTGCACCGAGTCCCCGGCGCCGGTAGTCCGGGTGCACGCCTCCGCTGACCATCACCCGGTCCACCCCTTCGGCGAACGGCCTGTGCGCGGCGGAGGAGTAGCCGACCATGGTGCCGCCGTCGAAGACGCCGATCGTGCCGCGGTCGAGGTCGAGCAGAGGGGCGTTGATCTGGTCGGCTGCATCCTCCTCGGAGTAGTACTCACCGAAAGTGTCGACTGCCTCGATTGCGTTGAGCAGCTCGGCCAGGGCGGCGGCGTCCGGCGGGGCGATCGGACGGCGGGTGAGACTTGCGAGGTCAGCGGTCATGGGCCGACCCTAGGCGTCACCGGATCACGATGTCATTCCGGTTTCCGTCACCGCCGCCGGCGCATCTCATGCTGAAACGATCCCTTTTGTTCTGCACCGTCACGGCCAGAAAACACGCCCCCAGCAGGAGAAAACCCCCCACCCACAAGGGTCAGCAGAGGGTTTCGCATTCCGGCGCCAGTTCGCTCCCCGGCGTTGGGGAACGCGCCGGGGTTCCACCCCGCGACCGCTCGACCGCGTCCTGTCGATCTGCCACCAGCAGCCATGACCCGCAATCCAGGTGACAGTTGAACCGTATGGGATACCCCCTCCGCCAGACGTCTCGGCGACGGCCCAGTGCGCCGCTTCCGGCCATACGGCTCCGGCCAGGACACTCGCCCGTTCGGACGGCGAGGATGGCCGCGCGGGGAGGGGGACGTGACCATGGGCAGGGGCCCGGCCGGGGCCCATGGCGAGGAGGGCTCATGGCGATCGCGGTGCTGGGTGCGACAGGCGGGCAGGGCAGCGCCGTGGTGCAGGCGCTTGTCGAAGCGGGGCACCCGGTGCGGGCGGTGGTACGTGACCCCGCGGCGGCCAAGGCCCGCGCGCTGGTCGCCGCCGGCGTCGAGGTGGTGCCGGGCGACATGACCGACGCCGGCTCACTCGCCGCGGCGTTCCGGGGCGCGACCGCCGCCTACGCGCTCACCACGCCCTTCCAGGCCGGACTGGACGCGGAGGTGGCCCAGGGCGAGGCGATCATCGAGGCGGCCGCGCGTGTGTCCCTGCCGCACCTGGTCATGGGGTCCGTCGCGAGCGCCGACCGCCATACGGGCATTCCGCACTTCGAGACCAAGGCCCGCGTCGAAGAGGTGCTCGCCAGGGCGGAGCTGCCGGCCACGGTCGTCGCGCCGACCTATTTCTACGACAACGCCCTGGGCGCCCTGCGGGAGGTCGCCGCCGGTGAGATCGCCATGGCCCTGCCGCCGGACACCCCGCTCCAGCAGGTCTCCCGACTCGACCTCGGCCGCGTGGTCGCCGCGGTCGTCGCGGACCCGGGCCGTTGGATCGGCCGCCGTGTCGAGATCGCCGGGGACGACCCGACCCCCGCGCGGATGGCGCGTGTCGTGGCCGACGCCGCGGGTGGCCCGGTGACGTTCCGGCGCATCCCGATGGAACAGCTGCGGCAGACCAGTCCGGACATGGCCGCGATGTACACGTATCTGACGGAGAGCGGATACCACGTCGACCTCGCGGCCCTGCGTGCCGACTTTCCCGATATCCCCTGGTTGTCGTTCGCCGACTGGGCGCATCAGCAGGCCTGGCCGGTGCCGGGCCGCTGAGCGTCCTCGGGACGTCGGTGCTTCCGGCGGTCCACCGGCGCGCTCGCGGCTCGCGGTTCCAGTTGCCGTGGCGGGAGGCGCCGCGTACGGACCGGGGAGAGGAAGACGGGCAGGAATGCCGTCGCCAGGAAGGCACCGCCGACCCAGACAGTGGTGCGCACGGTCGTCAGTTCGCCGAGCAGGCCCGCTGCGGCGGCACCCACGGCGAGGGCGCCGGTGAGCAGGAAGCGGAAGGTGGCGTTCATCCGGCCGAGGAGGTGTTCCGGCGTCATGTGCTGGCGCATGCTGACGCCGAGTACGTTGTCCATGCCGATCTTGAACATGGCCAGCAGCCAACCCGTCCCCGCGGCCCACAGCCAGGGGCCGCGGTCGATGAGCGGTACGAGCAGTCCCGCAGGTGCCAGGCACAGGCCCGCGAGACCGAGAGCACGTCCGTAGCCGAGGCGCGCGGCGACGGGGCGGGCACAGCGGGCGCCCAGGAGGAGGCCGACTCCGCCCGCTGCCCAGAAGAGGCCCAGTGCGCCCGCCGGGTAGTGGAGTTGGCGGACGAACAACACCGGGAGCATGGTGTTGATGATCTGAGAGCCCAGGTTGCCGAGGGCCGCAGTGACGGCGAGGGCTTTGAGTTCCCTGTTACCGAAGACGTGCCGCAGTCCCTCGGTGATCTGCGCTCTCAGCCGGGTGGGCCGGCCGGGCAGGGGCGCGGGCGGTGCCACGTCGCGACGCATGGCGGTGAGCCGCAGAGCCGAGGCCAGGTAGGCTGCCGCCGCGCATGCCACGGCCACGGGAGCCGTGAGCAGTTGGACGAGCCCTCCGCCCGCGCCCCGGCCGGCCACATTGCCGGCGGCGATGAGGCTCACCACTGCGGCGTTCGCCCGTACGAGGCCGTCCCGGCCGACGAGTTGTGGCAGCACGCTCTGCGATCCGACGTCGAAGAACACGGTGGCGCAGCCGGTCAGCAGGACGACCACGTAGAGGTAGCCGAGCGTGAGGGTGTCCAGCCACCAGGCCAGGGGGATCGAGGCGAACAGCGCGGCCCGGGTCAGATCCGCGGCGATCAGCACACCACGATGGCGCATCCTGTCCACCCATGCCCCGGCGGGGAGGCCGATGAGCAGAAAGGCGGCGGTGCTCGACGCGGCGAGTGCGCCGACCTGGCCGGGACCGGCGTCGAGCGCGGACACGGCGATGAGCGGGACGGCGACATAGCCGGTGTTGGTGCCGAACTGGCTGAGGACGGTCGCGGTGAACAGCGTGCGGAAGTCGCGTGTGTGCCACGGGGAGCCGGATCGCACGGAGTCCTTCGCCGAAGACTGCCGGAGGTGCCGGAGCCGGCGGTGCCGCATCGCCCTCACTTCCCCGGACCGGCGAGTGCCGCCGTGTCCGCCGCCGTCGCGGGCGACGGCCGGCGCCGGTGCCACCGCGTCGCCGCGACACCGGCCAGCACTACGGCCGCCCCCACGATGACCCGCGGGCCGAGTTCCTCGTCGAGGACGACCGCCCCCAGCGCCAGTGAGACGACCGGGAGGAGGTAGCCGACGGTCGCCGCGCTGGTGGCTCCCTCGTCCGCGACGAGCCGGAAGCTGAGATAGATCGTGAATCCGGTGCTGCAGATGCCGAGAACGGCGACGGCCAGTACGGCTCTCGGATCGAGGTGCGCCGGGACCGGGCCGGTGACCAGCATCGCCGGCGCGGCAAGTGCCGTGGCCGCGACGAGTTGGGCCGCCGAGAGAGCCAGGACGCCGGTTCCCCGGCCGGTCAGCCGGCTTCCCATGTAGGCGAAGCCGACGGCATAGCTCGCGGACGCCCCGAGCAGGGCGAGCGCGCCCCCGCTCAGGGCCCCGGCCGTCTGCCAGGGGGCGAAGATCACCACCGTCCCGGCGAATCCGGCCAGCAGTCCGCCCCACCGGACCGGATGGAATCCGCGCTCGGTGCCGATGACGGCCCCGAGCAGCACGGACCACAACGGTGTCGTCGCGTGCAGTATCCCGGCCGTCCCGGAGCCGACGGTCCGCTCGCCGATGCCGAACAGGAGGAACGGCAGTGCGTTGCAGAAGAAGGCCGCCACGACGAGGTGCCGCCACGTTCCGCGGTCCCGTGGAAGGCGCCGGCGCGCACCGCGGGCGAGGACGAGAAGGACCGCCGCGCCGAGGGCGGAGCGTACGAAGGCGATCTGAAACGGGGTCAGCCCGCTGTTGAGCGCCAGCTTGATCCACAGAAATGCCGAGCCCCACAGCAGCGCGAGTCCGGCCACGCGTATCAGCGGGCCCTGGCGGCCGTCCATCATTTCCCGCCTCCCTGAGCAGTCGGTCGGCTACGAATGCTGCCCAAGGATTCACAACAGGACAAGCGATGAATAGTGATGAACCTTTAAGCTGAGCTACATGCTTGATGTGCGACGTATGCAAGTCCTCCGTGCGGTCGTGACCAGCGGGTCGATCACCGCGGCGGCCACGAATCTGGGGTACACCCCGTCGGCTGTGAGTCAGCAGGTGGCAGCGCTGGAGAAGCAGGCCGGGCTTCCGCTGCTCGAAAGGGTCGGCCGCGGCGTCCGGCCCACGGAAGCAGGCCGGTTGCTCAGCGAGCACGCCGGCATCATCAGCGGGCAGGTGGCCCGGGCGGAGACGGCTCTCGCCGACCTGCGTGCCCGCCACACGGGGCTGCTGTCGATCCGCTACTTCGCCACAGCGGGCGCCACCCTCGTGGCGCCCGCGCTCGCCCGGCTCCGCCAGGAGTACCCCGGCATACGGGTCGACCTCAAGATGACGGATCCCCAGGACCCACTGCCCGAGGTGACGGAGGGCAGGGCCGACCTCGCCGTGGTGGTCCACCCCCGCGACCGGTCCCGCCAAGGCATTCACTTCGTGCATCTGCTCGACGACGCGTACCGTGCCGTCCTGCCCAGGGGGCACCGGCTCGCCGCGAAGAAGGTGCTGGACCTCGTGGACCTCGCGGACGAGCCGTGGGTCCGCAGCGACGGGCCCGGCCCGTGCCTGGACACCGTGGTCGAGGGCTGCGCCGCGGCGGGCTTCACCCCCGACTTCGCCGTGGAAAGCGAGGACTACGCCACGGCTCAGGGGTTCGTCGCCACCGGCCTCGGCGTCAGCCTCATCCCGGTCATGGGATTGACGCGCCGTCACCCGGGGGTCGCCATCCGCAAGGTACGCAATCCGGAGCCGATCCGCTGCATTCACGCGGCGGTGCGGGAGACGTCGTCGAGCCGCCCCGCGCTGCGCGGACTGATCGCGGCGCTCCGGGACGTCCCCCAGCACCCCGCGCACTGAGAACGGCGGCGGGTCAGGAAGCGGGGTCCATGGGGTCCAGCAGGTGGGGGCCGTTGTTGCGGACGTTGTTGACGGCGGTGGAGACCGGACGCGTGGTCAGGTGGCCGTCGGCGGGGGCGGTCAGCAGGGCGCGGAGCTCGTCGAGGTCCTGATGCTCGGGGTCGAGCCAGGCATCGTATCCGGCGGCGGCGATCGTCAGCGGCATCCGCGGGTGGACACGGCCGGCGGCATCGGTGGCCTCGGTGGTGATGATGGTGCACGTCGTCCACCACGCGCCCGGCTCGTCGTCGCCGGCGACCTCGCGGTCGCGCCAGAACTCGTAGAGTCCCGCGAAGGCCATGCCCTGGCCGTGGCCGCCTTCGGGACTGATGAAGTACGGCTGCTTGTGTGCCTTGCTCGTCTCGGTGGCCGGGACGGACTGCCACTCGTAGAAGCCGTCGGCGGGCAGCAGGCAGCGGCGCTTGGCGAAGGCCCGGCGGTAGGCGGGCTTCTCGTGCACCGTCTCCACTCATGCGTTGATCATCTTCGAGCCGACGCCCAGGCTCTTCGCCCAGGACGGCACCAGCCCCCACCGCAAAGGGCGCAACTGCCGCTCCAGGGCGCCGGTCCCCCGGTCGACGCCCTCCAATACGGCCCACACGTCATCGGTCGGCGCGACATTCCAGTTCGGCGCCACCAGGGCCTCGGGATTCCATTCGGTGACCCGGAACTGCTGGACCAGGTCCTCGGGGCGTCGGGTGGAGACATAGCGGCCGCACATGCCCCCACCCTGCCACGACGCACCGACAGCGAACCAGGACCGGCCCGGGGGCGGGGCGGGGTGGCGCCGCGGCGGCCGGATTCATTTCTGGAACTTGTAGCCGACCCCGCGGACGGTGAGGAGATGGCGGGGCTTTCCCGGTTCCGGCTCGATCTTGATGCGCAGTCGCCGGATGTGGACGTCGATGGTCTTGCCGTCGCCGAAGTGGTTCATGCCCCACACGTGGTCCAGGATCTGCTGCTTGGTGAGGACCCGGCCCACGTTCCGCAGCAGAAAACGCAAGAGGTCGAACTCCTTGAGCGGAAGGTAGACCTCCCGTCCGTCGACGGTGGCGATGTGCTGTTCGATGTCCATCCGAACCGGACCCACCTCGAGAACGTGTGAGGGGACCTCGGCCGGATTCCCCCGGCCGCGCAGCACCGCGCGGATCCGGGCGATGAGCTCGCGGCTGGAGAACGGCTTGGTGACGTAGTCGTCGGCACCCATTTCAAGTGCCACGATCTTGTCGATCTCGCTGTCCTTGGCGGTGACCATGATGACGGGGACGTTCGAGGTCTGACGAAGTCTGCGGCAGACCTCGATTCCCGGGAACCCGGGGAGAATCCAGTCCAGGAGGATCACGTCGGCGCCGTCGCTGTCGAACTGGCTCAGCGCGTCCGAGCCCGTGTCCGCGGTGGCCACCTCGAATCCCTCGGCGCGGAGCACCAGGGACAGAGCCTGGCTGATCGCCGCGTCGTCCTCGACGACGAGAACCCGCATCATGAGCACCTCCGGGAGCCGCCGGCGATGGGTCCACCGGCCGGACGACGGCGCTGCGCTCCGGCACTGCCCCGGGCCGCCCGTACGGCCCCTGGGCACTCATCGTCCCGGCGCGTCGGCAGATCCGGCCGCCTGCCTTCCGTCACCGTCAGCCCACCGATGCGAACCTCCCCCTGACCTTTGCTTTTGTCCGACCAGCTCACCATGTCCGCACCACCGACACCCCCGCGTCGTCGGACCCGGCCGCACTCGGCCGGGTCCTGCCCTTCCCCCACTACAACGCTCCCGTTCTATGTACGTACGGTCACCATTCATCCATCAGTAAGTATGGATTCACCCTAAAGAGGCTATCGAAGACTACGCGTCGATCCTGCCAGGCCGTGAAACGTCTCAGTCGGCGGCCCGGACGGGGCGCCAGGGCGGGCCGGGAAACCCCGCCGCGCGGAGCGGATCCCAAGCATTGACAGGTATGCGTCAGTAAGGTTTCCTTTCAATCCGGTGGCCACCCCTCCCCCACCCGTTCGGACGTCTCAACGATCGGAAGAGGTGACCCATGACGCGTACTCGCTTCCGCCTGGGCCTCGCGGCCCTCGGCGTCGCGGTGACCACGCTGACCGCTACCGTCGGTGTCGGCGCGACCGCATCGAGCGCCGCCGGAGCCGCGCCCGCCGTGGCGGCCGCGGGCCCGACCGCGGCCCAGCTGCTGGCCAAGGCGCAGAGTTGTACACCCGCGTCGAATGGCAAGTACGCCACCGACGACGGCGGCGCGGCCACCGTGCAGATCTGCAAGAACGGTTCCGCGTACACCTGGACGTCGGACATGGACATCGACTGCGACGGTGTGGGCACCGCGCACTGCAATGCCGCGACCGACCCCTGGTACCAGCCCCAGACCTCCTTCGAGACCTCGGCGGGACAGCCCTTCACCTCGGAGACGACGCACTACTACGTCGTCCCCCTGCCGAGCGGCCGCTTCAACTACCAGTCCGCGGGCATCTCCCCGGGCAGCGTGGCGGCCGTGGTGTACAACGGCAGGGTCGTCTACGCCACGTTCGCCGACGAGGGCCCGGACAACATCATCGGCGAGGGCTCGTACGCGCTGGCCACCGCGCTCGGCATCGACCCCAACCCCGCCACCGGCGGCACCGAGGGCCCGGTGACCTTCATCGTGTTCCCCGGCAAGGTGGCCAGTCCGATCGAGAGCAACACGGCCATCGACAACGTGGGTTCGTCCGCGGCCACCACCTGGGTCGGCGGCGGCACCACGCCTCCTCCCACCGGCACGGGGCCGATCCGTTCCGGGTACGCGGGCAAGTGCGTGGACATCGCCGGCGCGGCCACCGCCAACGGCACCGCGATCCAGCTCTACGACTGCAACGGCACCGACGCCCAGAAGTGGACCGTCGGCAGCGACGGCACCCTGCGGGCACTCGGCAAGTGCATGGACGTCACCGCCGCCGGTACCGCCAACGGCACCAAGGTGGATCTGTACGACTGCAACGGCACCGGGTCGCAGGTCTGGCAGAAGTCGGGCAGCACACTGGTCAACCCACAGTCCGGCAAGTGCCTCGACGCCACCGGGCCCAGCTCGGCGAACGGCACCCGCCTGCAGATCTGGACCTGCGCCGGCTCCACCAACCAGCAGTGGACGCTGCCTTCCTGACGTCCAGTCAAGCGCTCTGCCCGACAGCAGGGCCTCCCGCACAGCTCGGGCCGGTCGCCGGGACCGGCGAGCGCCCGGGAGGCCCTGATCGACTGCCCGGGGAGCCGCCGACCGCGGGGCCGGCGGCCACGAACGGGCGCCGCCCCCTGCGGACCGCTCGCCGGGGAAATCGCGTACGGCGGGTAAACTTGCGGGGAAGTGCGATCCCGCAGGCGCCGGCACCCGGCGCCGGCGCGCACGACGCAGCCGGGGCCCACGCCGAAGGGACGGGACCACGCGCTGCCGATCACCGTCTTGTCTTCGGCTCGTTCTGGCGACTCCCGGGCGCACGTACCCACCGGGAATTCCTCGACGCGCGCCCCGTCGAGGAAGGTTCCCCATGGACCGTTCACCCCGCAACGACCACCGCTCCGGCCAAGCCGGTCGTACCCGTCCGCAGGGTCCCGGCCGCTCCGCCGGCAAGGGCCGCCCCACGACCCCGCAGGGCGAATTCGCGGCACCCGTGACGGTCACCCCGGCATTGCCGCCGGTCACGACGTTCGCGGAGCTGGAACTTCCGCCGTCCCTGCTCAAGACCCTCGCCGACCTCGGTGTGGACGAACCCTTCCCCATCCAGGCGGCCACGCTGCCGAATGCCCTGGCCGGGCGGGACGTCCTGGGCCGGGGGCGCACCGGATCGGGCAAGACCCTGGCCTTCGGTCTGGCGCTGCTGGCCCGCACCGCCGGACAGCGTGCCGAGCCCAAGCGGCCCCGGGCCCTGGTGCTGGTGCCCACGCGGGAGCTGGCCCAGCAGGTCACGGAGGCACTCACCCCCTACGCCCGGGCGCTGGACCTCAGGCTGGCCACCGTGGTCGGGGGCCTGTCGATCGGCCGGCAGGTGGGTGCGATCCGGGCCGGCGCGGAGGTCGTCGTCGCCACGCCCGGACGCCTCAGCGATCTCGTCACACGCCGTGACTGCCATCTGGACCAGGTTCGGATCACGGTCCTGGACGAGGCCGACCAGATGGCCGACCTGGGCTTCATGCCGCAGGTGACCGAGCTTCTGGACCAGGTGCGCCCCGGTGGCCAGCGGATGCTGTTCTCCGCCACCCTCGACCGCAACATCGACCTGCTGGTCCGCGACTACCTGACCGATCCGGTGGTCCACTCGGTCGACCCCGCGGCCGCGACCGTCGTCGCCATGGAACATCACGTGCTCTACGTCCACGCCGCCGACAAGTTCGCCGCCGCCACGGAGATCGCCGCCCGGGACGGCCGGGTGATCATGTTCCTCGACACCAAGCACGCGGTCGACCAGTTCACCAGGCACCTGGAGGGCTCGGGGGTGCGGGCCGCGGGCCTGCACAGCGGAAAGTCCCAGCCGCAGCGCACACGGGCCCTCACCCTGTTCAAGACGGGCGAGGTGACGACCCTGGTGGCGACCGACGTCGCCGCCCGCGGCATCCACGTCGACGATCTGGACCTCGTGGTCAACGTCGATCCCCCCGCCGACGCCAAGGACTACCTCCACCGCGGCGGGCGGACCGCCCGGGCGGGCCGGTCCGGCAGGGTGGTGACCCTCGTCACCTCCCACCAGCGCGGCGACATGACCAGGCTCATGTCGGACGCGGGCATCCGGCCCACGATCACACAGGTGCGTTCCGGCGAGGCGGCACTGAGCCGGATCACCGGGGCCAAGGCCCCGTCCGGTGTGCCGCTCGCCGGCGCACCGGCCGTGAGCGCGCCGGCCCGCGGCGGCGCCCCGTTCCGCGGCCTGGGCACGCGCCCCGGCCGGGAGTCGCGCAAGGCGGCCGAAGCCCGCCAGATGGCCGCGGCTCGCGAGGCCGCCCGTATCCGCCGGGGCAACTGACCGCACGCCTGCGATGTCCTGCGCACCGTCAACGGGTCTGGGGGACAACGGGGTTGACGCGGCGCGTCAGGGATCTGACCGATCCCCAAGGCATCTGGGGGTCCGAGGCGGTGCCGCATCCGGCCTCCGGGCCGCCGTACGCGTCCTTCGGCTCCACACTCGATGAACTCCGCAGGCCGGGCGGCTGACGGTGGACTTCCGCCAACCGGTGCGGTCTTGGCCGGGGGCGCACGACGCGGTACGGTTTGGCGGATATCGACGACGGCATGACGGAAGCCGGTGAGAACCCGGCACGGTCGCGCCACTGTGGATCAGGCAAGCCGCCCTCAGGGCGAAACGCCTGGTGAGTCAGACCCGCAGCCGCCGTCCTGTGCACCACCGAGATGGGACGCGAACTCCCGAGGAGGACCTGCCATGGCGCAGCCTGCCGTTCAGCCGCCAGTCACCACCCCCGTCATCCCGGCCAAGCTGCCGTTGAAGGACATAGCCCCTTGGGCGGTCTTCATCGGCGTTCTCATGCTGATCCTCCTGTACTTCGTCGGCGCCGAGCAGGGCGCCACCTCCGTCTTCGACGGCGCGGGCGTCCACGAGTGGGTCCACGACGCCCGCCACCTGCTCGGCTTCCCCTGCCACTGACGAGGACTCGGCGCCCCCATGAACTCCGCAACCGTGAGAAATCTCCTCGTCCGCGGCATGCTCGCCGGTCTGACGGCGGGTGTACTGGCTCTCCTTGTCGCCTACTTCCTCGGTGAGCCCAGCGTCGACAACGCCATCGGCTTCGAAGAGGCACACGCCTCCGGGCATGAGCACGAGGTCGAACTCGTCAGCCGCCACCTGCAGTCCACGGCCGGTCTGGCGACCGGCGTCCTTCTCTACGGCGTCGCCTTCGGCGGAATCGCCGCGCTCGCCTACTGCTTCGCGCTCGGCCGCGTGGGCCGCTTCTCGGCCCGTGCGACCGCCCTGCTGCTGTCGGGGTGCGCGCTGCTGACGGTGTACGTCGTGCCGTTCCTGAAGTACCCGGCCAATCCGCCGTCGGTCGGCGACCCCGACACCATCGGCAAGCGCACCACCTTGTACTTCCTGATGATGCTGCTCAGCGTGCTTCTGGCGATCGCCGCCGTGCTCGTCGGCAAGCGGCTCGCACCCGCCCTGGGGAACTGGTACGCCACGGTCGTCGCGATCGCGGCGTTCGTGGTCGCCATCGGGCTGGCCTACGCGTTCCTGCCGGTCATCAACGAGGTGCCCGGGGACTTCCCGGCCGCGCTGCTGTGGCGGTTCCGCGTGTCCGCTCTCGCCATCCAGCTGACGCTGTGGGGTGGCTTCGGGCTCGTCTTCGGCGAGCTGGCACAGCGGTACCTGGCACCCCGTTCCGCTCCGTCCGCAGCCGGCCGGGCGGTGCCGGCCGCGAACTGACGCACACCGGTCGAGAGGGCCCGCGGAATCCGTCCGCGGGCCCTCTCGCGTTTTTGTGGGCCGGGCCGTGACCCGGCGGCGGTGCTTCAGGACCTGGAGAGCTCGGAGCGGACCGTACGGGCCGCCGCGGCCAGGTTCTCCAGGGAGGCGCGGGTCTCCGGCCAGCCGCGGGTCTTCAGCCCGCTGTCGGGGTTGACCCAGAGCCGCTCGGCGGGGATGGCCTCGAGTCCCTTCCTCAGCAGGGCGGCCGCCTCGTGCACGCCCGGCACGCGTGGCGAGTGGATGTCGCAGACGCCGGGCCCGGCCTCACGCGGGTACCCGTGCGCGGCCGGCTCGCGGGCGACCTGCATGTGGGAACGGGCGGCCTCCAGGCTGATGACGTCGGCGTCAAGGACCGGGCGGTCGGTGAGCGACCGGGCGTACGCCGTCCACCGCACCGTCATGGGCTCCGGTCGGGAGATGTCCCCGGCGAGGATCGGCGGGCGGACGTAGCGGGTGCCGTAGGACCGCACCCAGCCGTGCTGGGTGGCGAGGTAGCCGGTGAGCTGCTCGGCGAAGTACCGGACCATGTCGTTGCGTTCGGCCTCGCCGTGTACGAGGACCTCCGGCCCTGCCTTCTCCTGGAAGGCGATCACCTCGCCGATCTCGGCCCTGACGCGCTCCTCGTACGCCGAGTCGCCGATCCGGCCGGCCCTCAGATCGGCCCGCGCCGTGCGGAGTTCCGCGGTCTGCGGGAACGAGCCGATGGCGGTGGTCGGCAGCAGGGGCAGGCCGAGGTGCGCGCGCTGGGCTGCCGCCCGTTCGGCGTACGGCTGCGAGCGGGGCGGCGCGGGGCCGTTCCGGGTCAGTGGTGGGACGGGTGCCGCCTTCGCAGCACCCGTTCCGCCAGCGCGACATTGACGATCGCGGCGCACGTCAGCGCCGCCACGTTCAACGCCGCGCTGCCCGTGCTCAGCCAAGCGGCCTCCTCGCCGTCCGGCCGGGCGACGGGGAGCCAGATCCCGCCGATCGCCGAGATCACCGCGTAGCCTCCGTACATCGCCGGCAGGGCGAAGGCACCCGCGGGCAGCGTCAGCGCGACCGCCACCAGGTAGTAGGCCGCTCGCTCGTGGACGGCCCCCGCCACGGCCAGGGCGCCGATCAGCACCACGTACGCCGCTGCCGCGAGTCTCCCGAACCTGCGCCTCATCTTCCGCCCCCCGTGCGCGCCTCGGCCCCGGGCCATCGTAGGGCGGGCACGGCCCACGGCACCCCCAAGGGGAGCCCCTATTCGGCGTGCTGCTCGGCCGGGCGCAGGTTCGCCGTCCACTTCTCCTCGATGCGGGCGAACTTCCACACCAGCAGCGCCACCACCCAGGTGGCGACGAACAGCCCGACGATGACGAAGCCGATGGCGTTGAGGTCGAGTGCGGACACCCAGTCCCAGAACGCGCCGTGCAGGCCGGCCTTCTCGGCGATCAGGCCGAGGAGTTCCACGGTGCCGATGACGAGCGCGACGGCGACCGACAGACCGGTGACGGTGAGGTTGTAGTAGACCTTCCGGACGGGCTTGGAGAAGGCCCAGCCGTAGGCGAAGTTCATGAACGAGCCGTCGATGGTGTCCAGCAGCGACATGCCCGCCGCGAAGAGCACGGGCAGGCACAGGATCGCGTACCAGGGGAGCCCGGATGCGGCTCCGGAGCCGGCGAGGACGAGCAGGGCGATCTCGGTGGCGGTGTCGAAGCCGAGCCCGAAGAGCAGACCGAGCGGGTACATCTGCCAGGGCTTGGTGATGGACTTCATCAGCCGCCCGAGCAGCCGGTTCATGAAGCCCCGGTTGTTCAGATGCTCTTCCAGGGCGGCCTCGTCGAAGTTGCCGGACCGCATCTGCCGGAAGACCTTCCAGATCCCGGCGAGGATCAGCAGGTTGATGACGGCGATGACGTAGAGGAACGTGCCCGAGACGGTCGTGCCGATCCAGCCGGTGACGTCGTGCAGTTCGGAATTGTCGTTCTCGACCGGGCCCGCCAGCGCTTTGACGCCCAGCGACAGCAGCAGGGCCAGCACGAACACGATCGAGGAGTGCCCGAGGGAGAACCAGAAGCCGACGGACAGCGGCCGCTGTCCCTCGCCCATCAGCTTGCGGGTGGTGTTGTCGATCGCGGCGATGTGATCGGCGTCGAAGGCGTGCCGCATGCCCAGGGTGTACGCGGTCACCCCGATGCCCACCCCGAAGGTCTTCGTGCCCAGGCTGTAGTGCTCCGGTGCGACGATCGCCACGAGGACGAACCAGCCGATCACATGGAGGCCGACGACGAAGGCCGCCATACCGCCGGCACGAGCCCACTCACGGGGGCTGAGTGCGTGGCGGATGCGGTGGATCAGGGCCCGGGCTCCCGGTTCGGAAAGCGGAGCGGTGGACATTGAGCGCCTCTTCTTGGTGGACATGCCGGAGGGACATGCCACGTTATGAGCCATGCAAACGCACCTGCAACTCATACGCAGTTAATTGCCGGTGCGCTTAAGGCAAGGAGCTGGTCAAGGCCGGGCAAGGAACGCCACCGGACGCGGCGACGACGTCCACCCGGGGCCCGGGCGGCCCCCGGGTGGACGCGTTCCTAGGCGGTGCGGGTGCGGGACCGGCGGACGAGCCCGACCACGAGGTCCACGAGCAGGAAGCCGAGCAGCGTGACCCCCAGGACCGGCAGCGCCCAGCCGAAGGCGGCGACGGCAGGGATCCCCAGGACCAGCACCGGCAGGGGCAGTTGTCGCCACGTACCCCGGGCGGGGGCCTTGCCGAGCGGTGCCGCGCGGTCGTCACGGACGGGCCGGCGTTGCCACCACATCCGGTAGCCCCACAGGATGACGAGTATCAGGCCGAGCGCGATCAGCGCCAGCAGGATCTGGTTGACGAGTCCGAACAGCAGGCCCATGTGGCCCTGCACGCCGAGCTTGCTGAGCTTGGCCAGGACCGGGTAGTCGGCCCACCGGCTCTCCGCGGTGACCTCGCTCTTCGCGGCGTCGACGGCGACCTGGTCGAAGTGCACCGGCCACCGGGGATCGTTCTGCGCCACGGTCCAGGCGCTCGCGGCGTCGGCGGGCGGTGTCAGTTCCACCCTGCCGCCCAGTCCGGCGTCCCGGGCCACGGCGAGGACGGCGTCGAAGCCGGCCGGGTCCGCGGACGCCCCGTCCGTGGCGTCGCCGTGGCCCGCGTGGCCCTCGTGCTCGTCACCCGTTGCCCCACTCGCGCCGGGAAGCGTGGTGACCAACCCCGGCGCGTGGCCCTTGGCCGCGTCCAGTACCTGTCCGAACCGCGCGCCGGCGTAGTGGGACCAGGTCAGTCCGGTCGCGCTGAGGAAGAGCAGACCGATGGCCAGCCATACGCCCGTGGCGGCGTGCCGTCCGCGCGTGCGCCGCACACCTCGCGCGGATCCGTCGGGCAGCAGCACGCCGCGCACCGACTTGGCACGCTGCCCGCGGGCACGGCCGAGCCAGAGCACGAGTCCGCCCGCGACGATCACCCAGAGCCAGCTCGCGGCGACCTCCGAATAGAGGCGGCCCGTTTCACCGAGATGGAGATTGCGGTGCAGGTCGTCCAGCCACGTGGTGAGCGGTGTCGAACCCCACCACGTGGTCAGTTCACCCCTGACCTCGGCGGTGTAAGGATCGACGAAGACCGTGCGCTGCCTGTCGCCGAGCTCCGGAACGGACAGCACCACCCGCGTCGTGTCCTCGGGACCGGGCGGGGTGATCACCGAGGCCAGGGTGCCTTCCGGGTGGGCGGTCCGGGCCGCGGCGATCTGTTCCGCCAGGGGTCGCGGCTGGTCGCCGACCGCCTCGACCCGCAGCCGGTCGCCGTAGGCGAGCTGGTCGAACTGCGGCGTGAAGGCGTAGGCCAGTCCGGTCACCGCGGCCACCAGCAGGAACGGGGCGACGAACACCCCGGCGTAGAAGTGCAGGCGGGCCAGCAGTGCCCGTACTCCCTGCCAGGAACGACCCTGTTGCGCCGGGCCCGGCTCCGGGTTGCGTGGCGGCGCGGCGGTCACGGTCTCGTCGTGGCCGTCTGTCGGTGTGTGTTCTCGAGTGGAAGACATGCGTGCATCCCCAATGGGCACCCGGCGTCGGGGCGCGGGTGCGAGTGAAGTCGGCAGGTGGTTTCCGCCGGCGCGAGACGAAGGCGCCGGGAGACGACGGCGCGCGCGGGCACGCCGGACCGCGCCCGTCACCCCGGATGAGAGGGGCGGGCGGTCAGAGACGGAACGCCGGCTCCGGGGGACCTCTGCGCGAGAACGTGTGCCACAGGGATGCCTGGTGCGGCGCGCGCACCGGCGCGAAGAAGGAAGCGGGCCGTACCGTGACCGGCATCCGGCAGGCGGACAGGACGTGTTCGGCCCGCCGCAAGGGAGCGAAGACGAAGGCCGCCAGAGCGCGGCCGAGGCGGAACGCGGCGGCCTCTCCACGCCAGAGCCACCATCCGCACAGCAGCGCGGCAACGAGGTGGGCCAGGGCCATACCCGTGGACCAGCCGCCCATCGCGGGGGCTGACGCGGCCATCCCGCCCATGACGGCCGATGTGTGATGACCCGTCACCGGGACGGCGCCGGCTCCGGCGGGGGCGGCGGCGAAGTCCTGGGCGAGTACGAACCAGCCGTGCAGGGCGGCCTGGGCCACCAAGGTGGCCCCCGTCACGGCGAGGGCACCGCGCTCACGGCGCCCGGCCGGCCACCAGGCTCCGGCGGTCGTCGCGGCGAACGCGTATCCCGCCGCCCAGCCCGGCACGGCCCGCGACATCAGGGCGTGGCCGAGGACCGTCACCGTCACGCACACGGCGGCGAACACCGCCGCACGTGCGAGACGGAAGGCGGGCCCGGACGTCATGGGCAGCCATGGTGCCATCCGTCACCCGATCGTGTGGCTGTTACGCGAAGTCCAGCGGGCGGACGGGCCGGCTCGCGTCCGTTCCGGCGGTGCAGTGGTCGTAGCCCGCGGTCCTGTGCCGTTCAGTACGCTCCCGTCTGCGGCCCCGCCCGGTCGCCACCGTCCGGACGGCGCGGCAGGGCGACGTCAGAATCCGTGCGCCGGGCGACAGGGCCGCGTACCTGAGGGACCGGGCGGGGTCAGGGGGGCACCTGCGGTGACATGATGGCTACGCGGTGCCCCGATGTGCTGGTCACCGCCCCTGGCGACCGCCCCGGGCAGGGGCCGGGGAGAACGGTTCGGTCCCGGGAACGGAAAGGCTTGTGGTGCGCGAAGGTCGTGGGATGCGGCAGGCGGCGGTCCTCGACGTCGGCTGCCACAGCGCCCTGCTGACGGTGGCGCAGCGGTCGGAGGACGGCGTGCTGGAGCCGGTGCTCTCCCGCAAGGTGCGCCTGGGACTGCACCAGAGCCTGGGCCCGGAGGGCCGGCTGCGCCAGTCGGGGGTCAGGACCGTGCAGGAGGCGGTGGCCGAGGTGGTCACCGCACACCCGCGCCTCCGGCTGCCGGAGGTCTTCGCGTTCGCCACCTCCGTCATCCGGGACGCGCCCAACTGTGACGACGTCATCGAGCGGGTGGCGGACAGCACCGGCGTCCGGCTGCGGGTGCTGTCCGGCGAGGAGGAGGCGCGGCTCGCCTACTCGGCGGCCCGTCGTTGGGCGGGCCCCGCCGCCGGCCCGCTGCTGGTGCTGGACATCGGCGGCGGCACCCTGGAGATCGCCTCCGGCACCGCCGCCCGGCCCCGCACACTGCACTCGCTGCCGCTCGGTGCCCGTACGGTCACCCGCAAGCACCTGCCCGGCGGCATCGTCTCTTCAGAAGAGCATCTGGCCGAGGTGCGGCAGGCACTGCGCCGGTCATTGGGCACCGCGTCCGGGCTGCCCCGCGCCGAGCCGGGCGGCCGGGTCCTGGCCTGCTCCAAGACCTTCACCCAGCTCGCCCGGCTCGCCGCCGCCGCCCGGGACAAGCCCACGCGCACGCCGGAACGGCTGACCCTGCGCGCTCTCCGCGACGCGATCCCCCTGCTCGCCGCCGCGACTCCGCGAGACCGCGAGAAACTGCCCGGCATCTCCCCGCACCGGGCCGAACAGTCCCTGGCCGGGGCCCTCGTGGCCGAGGCCCTGATGGAAGCCTGCGAAGTCCGCAGCGTGACGATCTGCCCCTGGTCGACCCGCGAAGGGCTTCTCCTCGAACGCCTCGGCAACGCATCGGGCGGCTGACCGGGACAGCGCGGGGGGCGGGTCGCTCCCGGGAGGCCGTGCCGGCCCCGCTCAGCGGCGGTGCCACTCCTCGGCCAGGAGCCGGAAGGAACGCACCCGGTCGTCGTGGTCGTGGGTGATGGTGGTGACGATCAACTCGTCGGCCCCGGTGGCCTCCTGGAGTTGTTCGAGCTGGTCGGCGACGCGCTGCGGGGAGCCGGCGAACTGGGTCTCGAGGCGGTCGGCCACCAGGGCCTGGTCCTCCTCCGTCCAGGGCAGGGCGCGGGCCTGTTCGGGGGTGGGGAACTCGATGGCGCCCTCGGCGGTACGGATGCTGCGGACCCAGGGGCCGTAGCCGGTGGCGAGCTCGCGGGCGGTCGCGTCGTCCTCGGCGACGACCACGTCGGCGGAGACGCTGACATACGGCTTGTCCAGCACCTCGGACGGCTGGAAGGCGGCGCGGTAGCCGTCGGCGGCCTCCAGTACGGTGCCGGGGCTGACGTGGTAGTTCGCGGCGAAGCGCAGCCCGTTGCGGCCGGCGACCTCGGCGCTCTGGCCGCCGCTGCTGCCGAGGATCCACACCTGGAGGTCGGCGCCCTCACCGGGGACGGCGTGCGCCTCGATGCCGTCCGGGGAGCGGTAGGTGCCGCGCAGCAGTGCCAGGATGTCGTCGATCTGCTCCCCGTAGTCCTGGGACCGGGCGTCGGGCTGTTGAAGCAGCGTCCGCTGGAGTGCGATGCGGGGCGAGCCGAGCAGATACTCGAACGAGAACTTCGGCGGGATCCTCAGGCCGTTCGGTGTGCGTCCGTCGACGACCGGGGTCGCGGTCGGCACCGGGCTCTGCGTGCTCCCCGGCGGGCGGCCTCCGGAGCGGCCCAGTCCCAGGTCGAGCCGCCCGGGGTGCAGGGCGTCGATGAGCCCGAACTCCTCCACGGTGGACAGGGCCGTGCGGTGGCCGAGTTGGACGGCGCCCGAGCCGAGCCGGATCGTGGAGGTCGCGGCCGCCGTGAGGGCCAGGACCACGGCGGGTGAGGTGCCCGCGACTCCGGGGTTGAGGTGGTGCTCGGCGAACCAGTAGCGGGCGTAGCCGAATTCCTCGGCTCTGCGGGCGAGGTCGATGCTGTTGCGCAGCGCCTCGGCGGCCGTGGAGCCGGAGGATATGTGCACGAGGTCGAGGACTCCGAGCGGTGTGCGGGACACGGTGGGATTTCCCCTCAACGGTGGGCGGGCGACGGACTGGCGGGCTCGGGCGAGAACGGGGCGGGGCTCCAGGGGAACGGCGGGTCGGGAATGTCCCGCCGCAGCACCGGGGCGACGTCGGACTGGAAGAGCTCCAGGGAGTCGCGGTGCCGGTCGCCGCTCAGTCCGCTCGCGTCGGCGTGGATGTGCAGGACCGTGTGGCCGAACTCCTCGTGGTAGCGGTGCGCCTTGTCGATGACCTGCTGCGGGCTGCCGACCAGCGCCGAACTGCGCGCCACGAAGTCCTCCAGCGTCGGGAAGACCGGCTGAAGGCCGAGCCGCTTCTGGAACGCCAAGTGCCCCGCGAACACGGGCCGGTAGGCGGCGAGCGCCTCCTGGGAGGTAGGCGCGACGTACAGGCCGGCCGTCCCGGCACCGACCGCGATGTCCGCGGGGTCGTGGCCGTGGTGCTCCCAGCGTTCGCGGTAGTAGCGGATCAGCTCCGCGTACGGCTCGATGGGGTTGGAGACGTTCGCGGAGAACAGGGGGTCCCCGTAGCGGGCGGCGAGGTCCACCGACTCCTTGCTGGTGGCACTGCCGTGCCAGACCCGGATCGGCTGCTGCAGCGGCCTCGGCCAGACCTCCGCGTCCTTCAGCGCCGGGCGGAAGCGCGTGTCGGCGGTCACCTTCTCCTGCCGCCAGATCCGGCGGAACACCTCGTAGCCCTCGGCGTTGCGGTCCCACTGGTCCTCGGGGGTGACGTGGAACAGCTCGCGCTGCGCCGTGCCGTTGCCCTTGCCGATGATCAGCTCCAGACGCCCCCCGGACAGGTGGTCCAGCGTCGCGTAGTCCTCGTACGCCCGCACCGGGTCCAGCAGGCTGAGCGTGGTCACGGCGGTGAAGAGCCGGATCCGCGAGGTGAGCGCGGCGATGTGGCTGAGGACGACCGGCGGTGCGGAGGAGATGAACGGCCGCTCGTGCCGCTCCCCCACGCCGAACCCGTCGAAGCCCAGCTCCTCGGCCAGCAGCGCGTTGTCCAGGACCTCGCGGAAACGGTCGCTCGTCGGCTTGAGTACCCCCGTCACCGGGTCCGGGGCGTGCACGATCAGGGTGATGGCGAGGAACTTCATGACGCCGCCCGCTCGGCCGGCGCGGCGTCGGGGTGCGCGAGACCGAGGTGGTCGCGGAGCGTGGTGCCCTCGTAGTCGGTACGGAACACGCCCTGCTCCTGCAACAGGGGGACGACGGTGTCGGCGAAAGCGTCCAGGCCGCCCGGGGTGATGTGCGGGACGAGGATGAAGCCGTCGGAGGCGTCCGCCTGCACGAAGTCGTTGATGGTCGCGGCGACTGTGGCCGGGGAGCCCACGAAGGACTGGCGGTTGCCGGTCTCGATGACCAGGTCGCGGATGGACCACTTGTTGGTGGCGGCCAGCTCCCGCCATTCACGCGCGGTGGCCAGCGGATCGCGGTACATGCGGACCTGAGCGCGCCCGCGGGCGAGGGTGTGCTCGCCGAGGTCCGGGTCGACGTCCGGCAGCGGGCCGTCGGGGTCGTAGGCGGACAGGTCGCGGTTCCAGACGAATTCCAGGTGCTTGATCGCGGTGGCCCCGCTGACCTGCTGGCGTCGCACCTCGTGGGCGATCTCCTCGGCCTCGGCGTCGGTGTCGCCGAGCACGAAGGTCGCGGCGGGCAGGATCAGCAACTGCTCAGGGCTGCGGCCGTACTTGGGCAGACGGCCCTTGACGTCCTGGTAGAAGGCCCGGCCCTCGTTCAGCGTGCTGTACCGGCTGAAGATCGCGTCCGCGCCGGCGGCGGCGAACTCGCGGCCCTCCTCGGAGTCGCCGGCCTGGAAGATCACGGGACGCCCCTGGGGGCTGCGCGGGACGTTGAACTGCCCCTGGATGTCGAAGTGCTGCCCCTTGTGCACGAAGGCGCCGGCCCTGGCGTCGCTGAGGAACGCGCCGGTCGCCTGGTCGGCGAGGACCTCGCCGCCGTGCCAGGAGTCGAAGAGCTCGTTGGCGGTGGCGAGGAACTCCCTGGCGCGCGAGTAGCGCTCCTCCTGCGGGAGGAAGCCGCCGCGGCGGAAGTTCTCGCCGGTGAAGGCGTCCCAGGAGGTGACGACGTTCCAGGCGGCGCGCCCGTCCGACAGGTGGTCGAGGCTGGCGAACTGCCGTGCCACCTCGTAGGGCTCGTTGAAGGTGGAGTTGATCGTGCCGGTCAGACCGAGGCGTTCGGTGACGGCCGCGAGCGCGGTCAGGACGGTGAAGGTGTCGGGGCGGCCGACCACGTCGAGGTCGTAGATCCTCCCGCCCTGTTCGCGCAGGCGCAGCCCCTCGGCGAGGAACAGGAAGTCGAACTTGGCCCGTTCGGCGGTCTGCGCGAAGTGCGTGAAGGAGCTGAACTCGATGTGGCTGCCGGCCTTCGGGTCGCTCCACACCGTGGTGTTGTTGACGCCCGGGAAGTGCGCGGCCAGATGGATCTGCTTCAGCGGCTTGCTCATGGCGTACGGATCCTCCGGCTCAGGCGGTCGCGGTGGTGGTCGCGGCGGCATAGCGGTTGGCGGGGCGGGCCAGGCCGAGCAGGCCGCGCAGGGTGTCGGCCTCGTACGCGCCGCGGAAGGCGCCGCGGCGCCGCAGCTCGGGCACGAGGCCGCGGGTGATCGCCGGAAGGTCGTGGCCGATCACGGCGGGGCGCAGCCGGAAGCCGGTGAGCCCGGCCCGCCGCCACTCCAGCAGGAGGTCAGCCAGCTCGGCGGGAGTGCCCGTGAAGATCTTCGCGTCGCTGCTGTACGGGGACCCTGCGAGGCCGTCCAGGCGTTCCCGGCGGGCCCGCGCCGCGGCGGGATCGTCGTCGAGGAAGACCACGAGCTCGCCGAAGATGTGCAGGGGCTCCCGCGCACGGCCGGCCGCGTCCTGTTCGGCACGGATCTCGGCGACGATCGCCCGGGCCTGGTCGCCGTCGTGCGGGGTCACGTATCCGATGTCCGCGGAGCGCGCCACGAGCCGGAACGGCACGGTGCGGTGGGCGAGGGCGCTGACGACGGGCTGGCCCTGGGGCGGCCGGGGGGTGATGGAGGGGCCCTTGACGCTGAAGTGCCGGCCCTCGAAGTCGATGTAGTGCAGTTTGCCGCCGTCGATGAAGCGGCCGGTGGCGACGTCGCGGATCTCCGCGTCGTCCTCCCAGCTGTCCCAGAGCCGGCGCACCGCCTCGACGTAGTCGGCGGCCTCGTCGAAGAGGTCGGTGACCAGCTCGCCGACGGCCGGGGTGTCCAGGTCGTCGATGCCGAACGCCGGGATCGTCCGCCGGCCGAAGTGCGCGGCCTCGCTCCGCCGCGCCGAGATCTGGACGCGCAGACCGGCCCGGCCGGCGCTCACGTAGTCGAGCGTGGCGATGGCCTTGGAGATGTGGAAGGGCTCGGTGTGGGTGGCGACCACGGTCGGCACGAGGCCGATGTGCCGGGTCACGGGGGCGACGCGGGCGGCGATGAGGACGGCGTCCAGACGGCCGCGCACCTGGTCGGTGCGCGCGTCGGGCTCGGTGAAGTGGGAGGACTGCGGGCCGAGGGAGTCCTCGATCGTCACGAAGTCGAGCAGCCCCCGCTCGGCCTCGGTGACGACGTCCTGCCAGTAGCGGGCGGTGAACAGTTCCCGGGGGCGGGCCTCGGGCGCACGCCAGGCGGCCGGGTGCCAGCCGGCGCCGTCGAGGGCCACGGCCAGGTGCAGTGGGTTGTCCGGCGAAGGGGAGGAAGCGGGGTACGGCGAAGAGATGTCCGACGACACGGAGGAGGCCTTCCTGATCGACCACATGTCTCACCGGCCCTCGTCCGGAGGGCCGGCGGCGGGAACGGGGGTCAGGAACTACAGAGAGAGCCGGCGACGCGCTGGAGGTCGATGTGCGGCCGGGAGTACAGATGGACCTGGCGGGGTGAGGCGAGGACCACGACGGACGCGAAGGACGCGAAAGAAACCGTCTGCACGACCGTCACCTCCGCTCTCTGCCCGATCCGGCGGGCCGCGCTCCGCCCAAAACTCTCCCTACAGCGCAACAGCGTTCCTACCCCGTCTGTTCCCCCGGGACGCCCGGCGTCCGCACCAGCAGGAACGTCGTGCGGCGTCGCAGGGTGAAGCCGATGGACTCGTAGAGCCGGATCGCGCCGGAGTTGACGGCCGCGGCGTGCAGGAACGGCGTGTCCCCGCGGTCCCTGATCCCGGCGGCGACGGCCCGGACCAGCCGGGTCGCCAGGCCCCGGCCGCGGTGGGCCGGGTGGGTGCACACCGCGCTGATCTCCGTCCATCCCGGCGTCCGCAGCCGTTCCCCGGCCATGGCGACCAGCACTCCGCCCTCCCGGATGCCGAGATAGGCCCCGAGTTCGACGGTCCTGGGAAGGAAGGGGCCCGGCTTGGTCAGGTCGATCAGGTCCAGGATCTCGGGCACGTCGGCGAGGCCGAGGGGTACCGCCTCCGGTGCGTGCTCGGCGCGCAGCGAGGTGTCCACGAGCTGGACCCCCTCGCCGCCCTCGACGAGCTTCCATCCGTCCGGGGGCGTCCGCGCCCCGGTGACCGCGACGGCGGCGCCCGGCCCGGCCAGTGCGGCCAGATCCTCCCAGGCCCGTGGATCGGCCGGATCGGACAGCGCGGTGAACGGCGAGACGTCGACGGGGTAGCGGGCGGCCAGGCCGACGCGCTCGGCGAACCGGGCGTGCGGACCGGTCAGCGCCGCCCAGGCGGGGTTGTCGAGGACGTGCGGTGCGGCCGGGCTCTGGGTGCGGTCCGCGGGGATGGGGATGCTGAGGGACATGCGTCGGATCTCCGTACGGTCGTACGTGGCGTGAGGACTGACGAAACGTCAGGAGTTGTCGAGCGGCAGTCCGGGCGGGTTGACCTCCGAGGTGGCGACGGCCTCGTTGGACAGGTTCCAGGCGCTCAGCCACTTGGCGTACTGGCCGTTCTCGATCAGATGGTTGATCGCGGCCGCGACCGGCTTCGCCAGGCCGCTGTCCTTCTTCGCGGTCGCGGCGATCAGGCCCTGCAGACTCGCGCCCGCGCCGGAGAACTTGCCCGCGTTGCGGGTGGGGTTGGGCGTGGTCGCGTCCTGGGTGATGTGGTACGCGATGCCGGGGTTGGGGCCGAAGTAGGCGTCGATCTTCTTGCCGGTGAGCGCCAGATAGGTGCTGTTGTTGTCGGGGAAGTACTTGACGGTGAGTTTCTTGCCCTCCCCTTGGAGTTTCTTCCGCCACTCCAGGAGGATCTTCTCCTGGTTGGTGCCGGCGCCGACGGCGACGGTCTTCCCGGCGAGGGTCCGGTAGTCGTCCGCGAAGTTCCAGGTGCTGTCCTTCAGCACCTCGAAGGCCAGGTTGTCCTCACGGTAGGAGGCGAACTCGTACTTGCGCTTGCGCTCCTCGGTGTCCGTGACGTTGGAGAAGGCCACGTCGACCTTGCCGCTGTCGATGCCGACGAAGAGGTTCTCCCACGTCGAGTTCTTCACCACGGGCTTGAGCCCGAGCACCGCGGCCACCAGCCGGCCGAGGTCGGGTTCCGCACCGGTGAGGGTCTTCTGGTCGCTGCCGACGTAGGCCAGCGGCGGGAAGCCGGCGGGCAGCGCGCCGAGGCCGATGACCAACTCCCCCTTGGCGGCGATGGACTTGGGCAGGCCCGCGCTGATGGCCTTCACCTCGGCCACCTTCAGCGTGGTCTCCTGGGCCGCGCCGTTGGACAGGCTGCCCACGGTGACCGTGCCGGCGGACGAGGAGCCCGCGCCGGTGGTGGCGGAGGCGCTGCTGTCGCCCCCGCAGGCGGCGAGGCCGCCGGCGAGGAAGGCGAGGGCGGTGGTGGCCGTGAGGGTGCGGATGAGTCTGCGGCGAAAATGAAGGGTACGCATGGCCGTCTCCTGGTTCGTGGGTCGGTTGTCCGGGCGAAACGGAGGAGCGGGTCAGAGCACCTTGCTCAGGAACTCCCTGGTCCGCTCGTGCCGGGGCTGGTTCAACACCTCGTCGGGCGGGCCCTGTTCGACGATCCGGCCGTCGTCGATGAAGACGATCCGGTCGGCGACCTCCCGGGCGAAGCCGATCTCGTGGGTCACGATGACGAGGGTGGTGCCGCTGGTGGCCAGATCCTTGATGACGGACAGCACCTCGCCGACCAGTTCGGGGTCCAGCGCGGAGGTGGGCTCGTCGAAGAGGATGACGCCGGGGCGCAGCGCGAGGGCCCGGGCGATGGCCACCCGCTGCTGCTGACCGCCCGACAACTGCCGTGGGTAGGCGTCCGCCTTGTCGGCGAGCCCCACCCGGCCGAGCAGGGTACGGGCCAGTTCCCTGGCCTCCGGCTTGCGCAGCCGGCCTGTCGCCACCGGCGCGGCGGCCACGTTGTCCAGCACGGTCAGGTGCGGGAAGAGGTTGAAGTTCTGGAAGACGAAGCCGATCCGGCTGCGCTGGGTGAGGATGACGCGCTCGCTCAGCTCCTTGAACCGCTCGCCGTGCCTGCGGACTCCGATCGGCTCACCGTTCAGGCTGACATGGCCGATCTCGGGCTTCTCCAAGTGGTTGATCACGCGCAGCAGCGTGGACTTGCCGGAACCTGAGGGCCCGAGGATGACGGTGACCTCCCCGGGCCGGACCGTCAGACTCACGCCGTCCAGCACCCGGTGGGTGCCGTACCACTTGTGCACGTCGTGGACCTCCACCGCGGCGGGCTGTATGCCGGTGGTCATGGGGTGGTCTCCGTCCGGATCCGGGTCCGCAGGTCGCCCAGGGCGGCCCGCAGTCTCTGTGCGGGAGTCGGCGGGACGGTCCGCAGCGCGCCCCGCGAGTAGTACCGCTCCACGTAGAACTGGACGACGGAGACGACGCTGGTGAGGATCACGTACCAGATGGTGGCGACCAGCAGCAGCGGCACGATGTCGCCGGGGTAGGTGCTGCCCATGCTCTGCACCGAGCCGAACAGGTCGAGCAGCGAGACGTAGAAGACCAGCGAAGTGCCCTTGATCAGGCCGATCAACTGGTTGACGTAGTTGGGGACGACGGACCGAAGGGCCTGGGGAAGGATGATCCTGGCGAACTGGTAGCGCTTGGGCAGTCCGAGCGCCGAGGCCGCCTCGTGCTGGCCCTGGTCCACCGAGAGGATGCCGGCGCGCACCACTTCCGAGGCGTAGGCGGCTTCGTTGAGGCTGAGGCCGATCACGGCGACGACCATGTCGGTGGCGAGCCGGGACTCGTCGAAGGTGAGGAACGCCGGGCCGAAGGGTACGCCGAGGCTCAACGTGCGGTACAGCGCGCTGAAGTTGTAGAGGAACAGCAGCACGACGATGAGCGGGATCGACCGGAACAGCCAGGTGTACGTCCAGCTGACGGCGCGCAGCACGGGGCTGCTGGAGAGCCTGGCCAGCGCGAGGACGATGCCTCCGAGCAGACCGAGCACCGCACTGTACGCCGCCACCTCCAGGGTGATCAGCAGACCGTCGACGATCACCGGCCGTACGAACCAGTACCCGAAGCGGTCCCACTGGAAGAAGGGGTTGGTGAGCAGGCCGTGCCCGATCTGGGCGACCAGCACCAGCACGATCGCCGTGGCGATCCACCGGCCTGGGCGGCGCAGGGGCAGCACCCGCTGTGCGGCCAGGGGCCGGGGTCCGGGCTCACGCACCTCGTCGGGCACCTCGTCGGGCACCTTGGCCGGCGCCCGGTCCTGGGGCGCCGAGCGGGCGGACACGGCGGTGCCGGGGGGTTCACTCATCAGGAGGCTCCAGCGGATGGGCGCACCCCGGTCGCGCAGGCGACGGTGGACCGGCCGGGCGCGGGAGCGGCCCGGCGGTACGGGGTGCGGGGACGAGCGGAACGGGGCCGAACAGGCGGGCACGCCCGCCGCGTCAGCGGGGGGTGCCGGCGTTCAGGAAGGGACCGTCAGCCTTGACAGAGCGCGCGACAGGACGCGGAACACGCGCTACACAGCGCGCTGCTGACGCCGGCCAGACCGACGGGCCGCTGCGTGTACGCCGGGACGAGGCCGTGGCGCCGCCACGCTGCCGTCCCCGGGATCGCGTACATCGCCGTCACCGTCACCGTTCCGCCCCGCGGGGGCCTCGCGCCTGCCGACCGTCGTCCGGTCCGGCCGTCATCCGGGACACCCCATCGCTGTGCGGGGGTTGCCACCGACCGGCCGAGGCCGGTCCGCCGCTGACATCCGGGACCGTTCTGCGGCGTAAGTTAGACACGGGCCGCGGGGAATGTCAACGACGCCGTCTCACATGCCGGATGCCGCCGTGAGACGCGCAACGCCTTCTTGACGCGCCGGGTTTGCCGGCCCAACACTGATGGGAACGGTCACGATTGTCAGCGCCCGCGGTGCCGTGTTCCGGCTCCGTGGGTCATCGGCCCCGGCCCGCTGACCGGCAACCCTCACATCGCGGTGGGGTGCCCCGGGTGACGACCGGGTCCCGCCGGCGCGGCGGGTCAAGCGCGGTCCCGCGTCTCGCGGGCCCCGAGCCGGGGAGGCGGACATGTCCAGGGCACGATCCGCTCTCCTCACCCGTCGGCTGCACATCGACTTCCTGCGCGTCTGCAGCGCCTTCGGCACGGCCGGCTGACCCCGACGAGTCCCCGCCCGTACCGACTCAGGGGCCAGGTGCGACCAGGCACAGGGCCTTCAGCCGTTCCGCCGCCGGTGCCCGAGGGCAACCGGGGGCCCACCATGCCCTGGAGAGTGCATGCCCGAGACGATCTCGCGCGATTCCGGCTCCGCGCCGCTCCGCGATCTCAGCTTCCGCACGTCCTGTACCGCGCTGCCGCGCACGTCCCGTCCGGACCGCTTCCGCAGCCGGATCGGTGCCGACGCCGCCGGCGGCTTCTACCCGGCCCCGCGCCGCTACGAGCTGTTCCTCTCGGCGCGATGCCCGCAGTCACGGCGGGTCTCCGTCACCCTCGACCTGCTCGGACTGCGGGACTCCATCGTCACGACGCTCGTTCCGCCGGCGTCCCCCGACGCCGCGGACGCCACCGACACCACCGCCACCGCCGCACTGACGCCGTTGCTCAGGGCCTACGAGGCCACCTGGCACGGCTACGACGGACCGCTCACCGTGCCCGCCCTGTGCGACCGGTGGACCGGACGCGTCGTCAGCAACCACACCCCTGACATCCTCCGCGATCTCGCGGGCCGCCTCGGCGACGCGGCGCGCGGACCCGTGCCCGTCCTGTGCCCCCCGGCCCTGGCCGGCGAGATCGAGGCCGTCCAGGACTTGGTGGAGGAGGACGTCATGTGCGCCGCGGAACAGGCCGCCGCGGCCCCGGCGGCGGCGGACCGCGCGAAGTCCCTGGAGAGGCTGCGCACGGCGCTCGGCCTGCTGGAGCGCCGACTGGCGTGCGGGCCGCACGTTCTGGGCGAGCGGCTGACCGCGGCGGACGTCGATCTGTGGGTGGCCCTGACCGACCTGGCGGAGGGTGTGCTCTCCCCGTACGACGGCCTCACGGCCTATGTGCGCCGGCTCGCGCAGCATCCGGCCTTCCGCGTCCCGCACGGTCACCCCGGCCGCTGAGGTCGCGCGTCCCGGCAAGGCAGCGCGGACGTCCGCCCCTCCCGTACGAGGAGGGGCGGACGTCCGCGCTGTCCCGAGTCCTGGAGTCCCCGGCGCCTCAGGCCTCCTCGGCCGGAAGGGCGTACAGCCCGGGCAGGTTGACCACGATCGCCTCCTGGGTGCTGCGGGCGATGACGACCACGGCCTCCTCCGCGGGGTCCGGGTTCTCCTCCCGGTGCGGCACGAACGGCGGGACGAAGATGTAGTCGCCCGGCGAGGTGCGCAGTCGCACCTCCTCGGGCTCCCGACCGGAGTCGTCGAGGAAGACGAACTCGGGGTGTCCGCTCACCACGTAGATGGCGGTCTCGGACTCGCCGTGATGGTGGTCGGACGACGACGTCGCGGGGGCCACATGGGTCTGGCCCATCCACAGCCTCTCGGAACCCACCGTCTTCCCGCTGACGGCGGCGAACCTGCGCATGCCGCCGGTCTGCGCGGTCCCGTCGTCCAGGGAGTCCGCGCGGATGTGGTGGAGCCGGGAGCGCAGGGGCGCCGCCCCGTGCCCGGGGGTGTCGGGGAGATGGGGGTGAAAGCCCTCACCGGGGTTCGTCAACGGCTCGCTCATGCCGGGACGGTAGAGCTGTCCCGAAAAGGATGTCAAGAAGTGTCCATTGCCCTTCACCTGCGGCAACACTGCCGCAATGAGGCGAGGGAGCGGCAGGAGCCCTGGCCGGGAAAGCCAGTTCGTGCATGATGTGACCATGCATATCTCCGCGAAGGCGGACTACGCCACGCGCGCACTCCTGGAGCTCGCCTGTGAGCCGGCCCGGCCCCTGACGTGCGAAGCCATCGCCTCCTCGCAGCAGATCCCCTTCCGGTTCCTGAAGTCCGTCGTCGGCGAGCTGCGGAAGGCCGGGCTGGTGCGCAGTCAGCGCGGCTGCGAAGGCGGTTACTGGCTCGGCCGCCCCGCCGGCGAGATCACCCTCCTGGACGTCGCGCTCGCCGTCGACGGCGAGTTGATCACTTTGCGGGGCGAGCCGCCGGCCGGGCTCGACTACCCCGGCGCCGCCTCGGGGCTGCCCGGTGTGTGGCGCCAGGTCGAGGCGAGTGCGGCGGCGATCCTCGGCGGGGTGACCCTGCTGTCGCTGCTGCCGGCGGGCGCCGGGGAACGGCCGGCCCGGAAGGGAGCCGCGTGACGGCCGAACTTCCCCCGCCCGCCGTGGAGGTGGTCGAGTACACCGACCCGCTGTGTCCGTGGGCCTGGGGTTCGGAGCCGGTCTTCCGCAGGCTGCGGACAGCGCTGGCGGGCCGGGTCCGCTGGCGCCGGGTGTACTGCCTCCTGTTCGACCTCGACGACGACCCGGCGCCCGACCCGGCCGCGGAGACCGCCTGGTACGCGGGCTACGTCGAGGGGATCAGCGCGCACACCCGGGCGCCGCGGGCGCTCCGGCTGAGCCGTGTGGCGGCGAGTTCCTGGCCGGCCTCGCTGGCGGCCAAGGCCGCGGAGCTCCAGGGCCGCGAGGTGGCCGAGGGAGTGCTGCGCCGGCTGCGGGAGTCCGTCTTCGTCCTGGGGGAACCGGCCGACACTCCCGCGCTCACGCTGTCCGCGGTGCGCGGTGTACCGGGTCTGGACCTCGGGCGGCTCTCGGCCGACGCGGCGTCCGCCGAGGTGCTGGAGCGGGTACGCGCCGATCGGGCCGAGGCGCGCCGCCCGGTGCGCGAGGTGCTGTCGGTGCCGGGCGGGTCTCCGCACCCCGGCGGTGCCAAGGACACCGGAGACGGCGGCCACCGGTACGCGCTGCCGACGCTGCTGTTCCGTGCCCCGGCCGGACATCGCGTGGTGCCGGGCTGGCGGGCCTACGCGGAGTACGCGGCGGCCGTACGGGAGCTGTGCCCGGGGCTTGCGGACACCCCGCCGCCGCTGTCGCCGGAGCGGGCGCTGCGCCGGTACCGGAGCCTGACCGATCCGGAGCGAGAACTGCTGACGGAAGGCCCGTGGCCCCCTGGGGAGGCGGTCCGGGTGGAGACCGGGAACGGTCCTTTGTGGCTGCACCCCCAGGAGGCCGCGGTGCACCCTGCGACCTGCGGCGGCGCACGCAGCGCGCCCTGATCACCTCCTGACGTGCGGTCAGGAATCCGTCCCGCCCAATGAGACACCAATTGGTGTCTATTGACAGCCCTTCGCGGCGGTCGCCAGGATGTGCACCATGCTCACGACGCACCCCGGTGTGGTGTGCCGCTACGTGGACCTGCGGCGCACTTCCAGCGCTCTCTGTCGCTGACCGACCGCAGCCCCCGGCCCACAGGCGCCTGACCGTTCCCGTCAGCGCCGGCCGTCCCGCCGCTCGGTCGACGCGGGCGGCCTTCGCCCGCGCCGCCGCCTTCGCGCTTCGCCGCCTCCCCTCATCGACCTCCAGGTGAGCCCCCGCGTACCTGCCGACGCCCTGCCCTGAGCGCGGCGTGCCCGACGTGTGCCTCCGAGCCCGCGTCCGGCATGTCCGTACGGGCATCGACCGGCGTCCGGCGCGGGTGCGAACCGCGCCCGCCGCCGCGCTCCCGCCCGCCCCGAGACGGGCCGGGGGCCCCTCGAAGAAAGCCATGAGATGCCCGGACGACTCACGATCCGCCACCCTGGACCCGCCCTGCGCTCCCCCCGAGGACCGGGCCGGCTGCGCAGCGCAGCCCTCGGCACCGCCCTGCTCTGCGTACTCGTCCCCGGCCTCAGCGCGTGCGGCGACGGCGCCGGTACCGCGACCGGCGGCGCCACGCTGAAGTGGGCCTCCTCCTACTTCCCCGCCCACTGGGACCCGGTGGTCTCGGGCAGTGGCGCCCAGTTCCGCGAACTCGCCCTGGTCTACGCCTCGTTGACGCGCACCGACGCCAAGGGCAAGGCCGTCCCGGACCTCGCCAAGAGCTGGGAGTACAACGACAAGGGCGACGAGATCACCTTCCATCTGCGCCCCGGCCTGAAGTTCAGTGACGGCGAGCCGGTCGACGCGGCCGCGGTCAAGGCGGCCGTCGAGCGGGCCAAGAAGCAGCAGAACTCGGCGCTGTTCGGCGACCTGACCTCGATCAAGTCGGTGGACGCCGAGGGACTGGACGCGGTCGTCCATCTGACCCAGGTCGACTACCAGATCCCGCAACTGCTCGGGCAGCGCGTCCTGCAGATCGCCAGCCCCAAGGCGGCCGCGCAACCGGAGAAGCTGGACCAGGATCCCGTCGGCGCCGGGCCCTTCGTCGTCAAGCAGCTGATCCCCGGCACCAAGGTCCTGCTGAAGAAGAACCCGGACTACTGGGACGCGAAGAACATCCACATCGACGACGTCGAGCTGATCTCCGCCCCCGACGCGTCGACGGTCGTCTCCGGTCTGCAGACCGGCGTCTACAACTTCGCCGACATCAAGCCGAGTCAGGCGGACGCCGCCAAGAAGGCCGGCCTCGACGTCTTCGTCCAGCCGGGCTTCAACGCGTCGAACATCAGCCTCAACATCAACAAGGCGCCGTTCGACGACGACAGGGTCGTCGACGCCGTCCGCTACGCCGTCAACCGCAAGGAGTTCGTGGACAAGCTGACCTTCGGCTACGGCGAGGCGACCGACCAGCCCTTCCCGAAGGGATACGTGGCCTACGACCCGCAGTCGGAGAACGCCTATCCGTACGACCCGGCGAAGTCGAAGAAGCTCCTCGCCGAGGCGGGCCACAAGCCGGGCGACATCAAGCTCGACCTGGTCATCCCCGCGGAGGACCCGCAGGCCGAGATCGTCCAGTCGCAGTTGAACGCCGTCGGCATCAGCGTCGACATCAAGATCGACAAGAACTGGGCCACGCCGTTCTTCGCGAAGGACCTGACGTTCTCGCTCTACGGCACCACCGGGCGTGACTCCGCGGCGCAGACCCTCACCGCCCACTTCGGCCCCAACGGCCCGCTCAACCTCAGCTCGCCCTATGAGCCGGCCGGCTTCGAGGCGGCCATCGCCAAGGTCCGCCGGACCCCGCTGGACGCGCCGGACTACACGCGGACCCTGCAGGCGGCGACCCGGGCGGGCCTGCGGACCAAGGCGCTGGTCTTCACCTACTCCTCGCCGAACCTCTTCGCCAAGAGCACGTCGATATCGGATCTGCCGAAGAACCCGGCCCACCTGGACTGGACCGGCGTGACCATCTCCGGCCGCGGCTGACATCCGTCCACCACACACACCGAAGGGGGCACCTCATGACGACGACCGCGGTACCGGTCACCTCTGCCCGCCGTCGCGGGGTCGCCGCGATCAGGGTGCGGCAGGCCGTGAGCCGCATCCTGATCACCCTCGCCCGCTCGATAGCGATCTTCGTGCCCGTGTTCCTGGTCGCGACGTTCGTGACGTTCGCGCTGCGGTCGCTCAGCGGCCTCAGCCCGGCGCGGATCCAGCTCGGCGAGGAGGCGACTCCCGAGGCGATCGCCAGGGTCGAGGCCCACTGGGGGCTCAACCGGCCCTTCCTCGTGCAGTACTGGGACTGGTTCACCGGCATCCTGCACGGCCGGCTCGGCACCAGCTGGACCAACGGCGCCGACATCTCCACGCTCATCGGCCTGGGCCTCGGCGTCAGTCTCTCGGTCGCCACATTCGCGCTGATCATCGGTGTGACCGTGGGGTTCACCCTCGGCACGGTGGCGGCGCTCCGCAGCACCACATGGATCGACCGCGCGATCACGGGCTTCGTCACGGTGATATCGGTGATGCCCGCCTTCGTGGTGGGCATCGTGCTGGTCGCCGTCTTCGCCGTAGGGCTGCACCTGTTCCCCTCCGCCGGCTACATCCCGGCGGAGCAGGGCATCGGCCCATGGCTCGCGCACATCACCCTCCCCGCGATCGCCTTGAGCTTCGACGTCGTCGCAGACGTCGCCCGGCAACTGCGCACCAGCCTCATCGCCGCCTACCGCGAGAACTACGTGACGGGCGCGGTGGTACGGGGACTGAGCCCACGGCGCATCTTCTTCGGCCACGTCCTGCGCAACGGCATCGGGCCGGCGCTCGCCACCCTCGGCCTGAAGTTCCCGGCCCTGGTCGGCGCCTCCGTCGTCACGGAGTGGATCTTCGGTCTCCAGGGCTTCGGCAGGTTCGCCAACGACTCCGCCCAGGCAGGCGACGTGCCCGCCGTGCAAGGAGTCCTCGTGGTGTCGATCGTCCTGGTCGTCGCCTTCAACCTGATCGTCAATCTGATGCTGGCGCGCGTGACGCCGGCGTCCCAGCGGGGGGTATGACCATGGTGCGCCGCGTCCTCGCTCTCACCTCCGGCCGGATCGCCGTGGCCGTCCTCGCCGTGATCGCAGCTCTGGCGATCCTCGGTCCGGTCCTCGCCCCCGACGATCCCCTGGCCACCGGCGACAACACGCTCGCCGGCGCCTCGTTCGCCCACTGGCTGGGCACGGACTACCTCGGCCGTGACGTGCTGAGCCGCCTTCTCGACGGCTCCCGGATCAGCGTGCTCGGCTCGCTGGAGGTCGCGCTGACCGCCCTGGTGGTCGGTGCGATCCCCGGCATCCTGTCGGTCTACCTCGGCCGGGTCTTCGAGTGGACCACCCTCCGCCTGGCCGACACGCTCGTCGCCCTGCCGTTCCTGCTGTTCGCCGTGGCGGTGATCGCCCTCCTCGGCAACGGCATCACGCAGGCCATGCTCGTCACGGGCGCTCTGGTGTCGCCGCTGTTCTACCGGGTGTCCCGCGCCGCCACCCTCGCCGTGGCCCGCTCGCCATACGTGGAGGCGGCGCTCATCTCCGGCGCCTCCATCGGCTGGGTCGTGCGCCGCCACGTCTGGGTCAAGGTTCTCCCGCCGATCGCGGTCGCTCTCGCCCAGACCATCGGACTCGGCTTCGTCATCGTGTCGAGCCTGACGTTCCTCGGCATCGGCGTCCAGCCACCCGCGCCCACGTGGGGCGGACTGCTCGCCTACGACCTGGGCTACCTCAGCCACCAGCCGTGGGCGCCGCTGGCACCCGCCCTGCTGATCATGGTCACCGTCTGGGCCAGCAACCAGCTCGCCGACGCGATCCGCGACGTCTCGGGCGAGGCGGGCCGCGCTTTGGTCAACAGCCGCAAGGCCCGCGCCAACCGCCTCAACCAGAGCGACGCCGCCGGAGGTGCGCGATGACGACCGTGTCCGAGAACCTCGTCCCCGGACAGGCCCGCAAGGCCACGCCCGGTGTCACGACCGGTGACGCGGCCGGTGACGCGGCCGGCCCGGCGTCGCCAGTGCTGTCCGTCCGCGATGTGCGCATCAGGGACCAGGCCGGCGACCGCGAGATCGTCCGGGGGGTCAGCTTCGAGCTCACCCCCGGCAAGGCGGTCGGCATCGTCGGCGAGTCCGGCAGCGGAAAGACCCTCACCTGCCGCGCAGCGCTGGGCATCCTGCCCCCGCACTTCGAGGTCACCGGCGGGTCGATCGAGATCCTCGGCACCGACATCACGACCCTGACACCCCATCAGTGGACCGACCTGCGGGGTGCCACGATCAGCGCGGTCTTCCAGGACCCCGCCTCCTACCTCAACCCCTCGATCCGGGTGGGCCCCCAGATCGCCGAGGTGATCCGGGCCAAGAAGAAGCTGAAGCGCCGCGAGGCACGCCACCGCGCCATCGAGTTGCTGCAAGCGGTGCAACTGCGCGATCCGGAACGGGTCTACAGCCTCTACGCCCATGAGCTCTCCGGGGGAATGCTCCAGCGGGTCCTGATCGCGGCGGCGATCGCCGCCGACCCGCGGATCCTCATCGCCGACGAGGCCACGACGGCCCTCGACGTCACCGTCCAGGCCGAGATCCTCGACGTCCTCGCCGAACTGCGCGAACGCGCCGGACTGGCCCTCGTCCTGGTCTCCCACGACCTGGCCGTCGTCGCCCAGCTGTGCGACGAGGTCCTCGTGCTGCGCCAGGGCGAGGTGGTCGAACACGGCCCGACGGACGCGGTGCTCCACGACCCGCAGCACGAGTACACCCGACTGCTCATCGCCGAGCACCAGAGTTACGGCCTGGACAAGTTCCTCACACCCGAGGAGGACGTGTGACCACCGAAGATCCCGCAGCGCCCGTTCTGGAGGTCACCGGACTCCAGGTGCACTACGGCCGGCGCCGCCGGGCCCTGGACGGGGTCTCGCTGACCATCGCGCCCGGCGAGACCGTCGGCGTCATCGGCGAGACCGGATCGGGCAAGACCACCTTCGCCCGGGCCGTGCTCGGCCTGGTGCACGCCTCCGCGGGTTCGATCGTCATCGGCGGCGAGGACGTCAGGACCTACAACCGGCGGCAATGGCGGAGCCTGCGCCGGCGCGGCGTCGTCCAGTACGTCTTCCAGGACCCCCTGCGCAGCCTCGACCCGGACGTCACCGTCGAGGAGTCCCTGGCCGAACCGCTGCTCCTGCAAGGGGTTCCCCGCGATGCCGCGGCCGAGCGGGTGCGCGCGTTCCTGCCCCGCGTGCGCCTGGACGAGGAGTTCCTGGACCGGTTGCCCGGGGAGCTCTCCGGCGGCCAGCGCCAGCGGGTCGCGGTCGCCCGGGCGCTGATCACCGACCCGCGGCTGGTCATCCTGGACGAGCCGGTCAGCGCCCTCGACTCGGCCAACCGGGTGCAGATCCTGGAGATCCTCAAGGAGCTGCGTGCCTCCGGCGTGGCCCTGGTCTTCATCTCCCACGACCTCGGCTCGGTGGCCGGCATCTCGGACCGCATCGCCGTGCTCTACCAGGGCGAACTGGTCGAGGTCGGCGCCGCCCGCGACGTCATCAACCACCCCCGGCACCTCTACACGCGCCTGCTCGTCGGCTCCGCGCCCACGCTGCACTCCTCCCCCGCGGACCGTGCCGAACGCGAAGCCCTCCGCGCCCTGCTCAACGCCTGAGCCCCCCACCCCCACCGCAGACAGGAAGAAGCCACCATGTCCCGCAGGATCCACCTCGCGCTCCACCCCTACGGCGTCGGCGGCCCCGGCCAGCACGGCCTGTGGAGGGACGCACGCGTCGCCAACAACGCCAGCATCGACATCAACTACTACATCGCCCAGGCCAAGGCGGCTGAACACGCCCTCTTCGACGCCCTCTTCATCGTCGACAGCCAGTTCATCAACGCCACCTACCCGGCCCACTACCTCAACCGGCTGGAACCGCTCACCCTGCTGTCCGCGGTCGCCACGCACACCCGGCACATCGGCCTGGTCGGCACGGCGAGTTCGACGTACAACTCCCCGTTCAACCTCGCCCGCCGGTTCGCCTCCCTCGACCACATCAGCGGCGGCCGCGCCGGCTGGAACGTCGTGACCAGCTTCGACACCGGCACCTCCCGGAACTTCGGGTTCGAAGAACACCTCGACTACACCACCCGGTACGGCCGCGCGCTGGAGTTCGTCCAGGTGGCCCGCGGACTGTGGGACTCCTACGAGGACGACGCGTTCCCGGCCGACGTGGACCGCAACATCTTCCTCGACCCCGCCAAGCTGCACGCGCTGGACCACGTGGGCGAGCACTTCAAGGTCGCCGGCCCGCTCAACCTCTCGCGGTCGCCGCAGGGCCAGCCCGTCATCTTCCAGGCCGGGGTCTCCGAGGAGGGCCGCGACCTGGCCGCGCAGGTGGCCGAGGGCATCTACGCGCCCGGCGGTTCACTGGAGCAGGCCCACGACTACTACACCGACATCAAGAGGCGCACCGCGTCCTACGGCCGCGACCCCGACCACATCAAGATCTTCATCCACGGCAGTCCGGTCGTCGCCGCCACCGACGAAGCCGCCCGGCGCCGCGAGCGGGAGATCTTCGAGGAGGACAACGACTTCGACCGCAACCTCGCGCTCCTCGGCCGCGCTTTCGGAGCGTACGACTTCAGCGGGCACGACCTGGACGCGCCGTTCCCCGACGTCGCCCACCTCGCCGAGAAGGGCGGCAGGACCGGCGCCGCCCGGATCATCGAGCGGGCCAGGGCCGAGAACCTCACCCTGCGTCAAGTGGCCGACTCGGCGAATGAGTTCCGCACCTCGCCCTTCGTCGGGGCGCCGGAGACCGTCGCCGACACCATCGAGCGGTGGTTCCAGGCCGGCACCTTCGACGGCATCAACCTGGCCTTCCGCACGAACGACGAACTCGGCCTCTTCGTCGACGGCGTCGTCCCGATCCTGCAGAAGCGCGGCCTGTTCCGCACCGAGTACGAGGCCGGCACGCTGCGCGGCAACCTCGGCCTGCCGGTCCCGGCCAACCGCCACACCGAAGAACGCCGGCTCGCGGTCGGCCCTGTCGACGACCTCGTCAACTCCTGAAGGGCCGGCCCATGACCTCCGCGACACCGCGCTTCAGGCTCGGCTTCCTCACCCATGTCCAGAGCCGCGACGACAACCCGGCCCGGACCTACCGCAACGCCCAGGAACTCTTCGTCGCCGCCGACGAACTCGGCTTCGACGTGGGCTGGGTCGCCCAGCACCACGTCCCCGCCGGCGGTGGCGGGCTGTCCTCGCCGTGGACCTTCCTCGCCCACGCCGCGGCGAGGACCACCCGCATCCGGCTCGGCACCGCCATCACCGTCCTCCCCCTGGAGGACCCGGTGCGACTCGCCGAGGACGTCGCCACCGTCGACACGCTCAGTGGCGGCCGCGTCGAGATCGGCGTGGGCAGCGGGTACAACGGCCTGGAGTACGCCGCGTTCGGCAAGGACGTCGCCCGCAAGCGCGAACTGACCAGCGAGCACCTCGACATCCTGCGCCGAGCCCTGGCCGGCGAGGAGGTCCGGGCGCCCGGCTTCCGGATCCAGCCGGCGGCCGGCGACTTCACCGACCGCGTCTGGCAGGGCGTCTTCAGCGCGCAGGGAGCCGCGTACGCCGCGGCGGCCGGCTCGAACCTGCTGCTCAACCGGGCCGCGTACGGATTCGACGCGCCGACCGACACCGTGCAGCGCCCGTGGGCGGACGCCTTCCTCTCCGCCTGGGACCAGCCGCGCCGCCCGCGGATCGGGCTGTCCCGGTTCGTGTTCCCGGCGAAGGACAAGCGCACCGCGCTCCGGCAGATCGGCGACGACGTCCACCGGGCCGCGTTGCGCATGGCGGAAAGCGGCGCCTTCCCCAAGGGCCTGGACGTGGACGAGGCCCTGCGCCGCTTCCACTCGTTCCACGGCGCGCCCGAGGAGATCGTCGCCGCGCTCCGGCAGGAGCGCGTCCTGCCGGTCGCGACCGATCTGATCACCCAGTTCAACCCGGCCGTCCTCGACCACGACGCGGCGCTCCGCGCGCTGGAGCTCATCGCGACGGAGGTCGCTCCCGCCCTGGGCTGGCAGCGCGCCACCGCCACCCGGCCCGAGCCCCTGGGAGTCTGAGATGACCGAGTACACCGACCATCACGCCCCCGAAGGCCTGCGCACGCGCGGCACGATCATCGTGGTGCCCGGCCGCGGAGAGACGCGGGCGACCTACACCCGGTTCGGCAGGCGGCTGGCCGCCGACGCCTATCGCGTCCGTGTGATCGACACGCCGGATGCCGGCGCCGACGAACTGGCGGGCTCAGGAGCCGCGTTCGGCCGGCGCCTCACCGAAGCCGTCGAGGGCACCGCGGCCGAGGACGGCGTCGTCCGGCCCCTCGTCCTGGTGGGAGCCGACTCGGGCGCCCTCGCGATCGCCGCGCACCTGAGCCACGCCGAACCCGCGGGCGTCCGGCCGCCGGACGCCGTCGTCCTGGCGGGACTGCCGGGCCGGGCCGGCAGCGCCCCCGGCACCTGGGAGGACGAGCTGGACGTCCGCACCTCCTGCCCCACGCACCGGGGCACGCTCACGCAGGACCCGCGGGTGCGCCGGGGCTCACTCGGCGACGCCCTGCCGGACGCCCTGCTGACCGCGGCCTACGACAACGAAGCCGCCGTGCCCGCGCTGTTCCTCGTCGGTGACGCCGACCCGCTCGCGGACCGCGACGCACTCGCGCGTGCCGCCAAGTCCCTGCCCCGGGCCCGCCTGACGGTGGTGCGCGGTGCCCACCACGACGTCCTCAACGACCTGCAGCACCGCTCGGTCGCGGCCGAGGTCGTCACGTTCCTGGAGACGCTCCGCGACGACCTGGTGCCCGTGGTCACGGTCGAGTCGAGCGCCTGGTGAACACCGCCGCCCGCACACGGGCGTTGTAGCGCCCGGCCGGCCCGTCCCACCGGCGAAGTGCCCCACCCGGTACGCCCGTACCCCGAACCCGGAAGGTCCGCATGGCCGTCATCCTGTCCGTCTCCGGAAGCCCCTCCGCCACCTCCCGCACCGCACGACTGCTCCGCCACCTCGACGACCGGCTGCGGCTCCAGGGCCACGACGTGGTCTCCCTGGAGGTGCGCACCCTGCCTGCCGGCGCGCTGCTCGGCGCCGACTTCCGCCACCCCGCCATCACCGAGGCCGCGGCCCTGTTCCAGGGTGCCGAGGGCGTGGTCATCGGCACCCCCATCTACAAGGCCGCCTACTCGGGACTGCTGAAGTCGCTGCTCGACCTGCTCCCGCAGTACGCGCTCACCGACAAGACGGTGCTGCCGCTGGCCACGGGCGGCAGCACGGCCCACGTCCTGGCCATCGACTACGCGCTGCGCCCGGTGCTGAGTTCCATGGGCGCCGCGCACATCGTGCCGGGCTGGTTCACGCTCGACAAGGACATCACCGTGGCCGACGACGGCACGCTGACCGTCGCACCGGCCGCCGCCGAGGCCCTGGTTCAGGTCACCGACCGCTTCTCGGCCGCGCTGGGAGGACGTACGACGGTGCTGGCGCCCACGGGATGACCACCGCGCCGGAACGGCCGAGGCGGCGAGCGGGGTGCCCGCCCGCCGCCCGGGCCTACCGCCGGGTCCGCAGCAGCAGCCGCAGGAAGTACGGCGTGCCGATGACGGCCGTCATCAGGCCGGCGCCGAGCTGCGCCGGTGCGATGACCGTGCGGCCGACGATGTCGGCGGTGCAGACGAGCACGGCGCCGAGGAGGATCGCGACCGGTACGACCCGTACGTGCCGGCGGCCCACGAGGGCCCGCGCCGCGTGCGGGGCGACCAGCCCGACGAAGCCGATCGTGCCCGCGGCGGCCACGGCGGTGGCGGTCAGCAGCACGCTCGTCACGAGGAGTCCGAGCCGGGCCCGTCCCGGCCGTAGACCGAGCAGGCGGGGGGTGTCCTCGTCGGTGGACAGGAGGCCCAGTTCGCCGCGCCGCACCACGGCCACCACGACGCCCACGGCGAGGGCGGCCGCGACCGGCAGCGTGTCCGGCAGGGTCCGCCCGTAGGTGGAACCGGACAGCCAGATCAGGGCCTTCGTCGCGTTGAAGGGGTCGGTGAGGACGATGAGCAGGCTGATCAGGGCCGTCGTCGCCGCTGACACACCGACACCGACGAGGACCAGGCGGGTCTGCCGGAAGCCGCCTCGCGCGGCGAGCCCGAAGACGACGACGGCGGTCACCGCGGCGCCCGCGAACGCGGCGCCCGCCACGCTCCACACCCCCGGGGCGGACACCGTCGTCACGAACAGGACGGCGCCGAGCGCGGCTCCGCCCGAGACCCCGAGGATGCCGGGTTCCGCGAGCGGGTTGCGGGTCACGGCCTGCACCAGCGTCCCGGACAGGGCCAGCGCCGCCCCCGCCAGGAGCGCCGCCAGGACCCGCGGCACGCGCGTGTCGAGGACGAAGGAGACGGCCTGACCGGCCCTGCCCTGCGCCCAGTTCGCCACGTCGCCCAGCAGCAGCTTGGAGTCGCCCAGCAGTACGCCGGCGACGGTCACGCCCACGAGGGCGGCGACGAGGACGGCCACGGTCACGAGGAACGCCGCGCGGCCCGGGATGCGCAGCCGCTCCGGCGCGCTCGTCCCGGCGCCCTCCCGGACGCGCAGCGCCATCACGATCAGGAACACCGCGCCGACAAGGCTGGTGACGACGCCGGTGGGCACGGCGACGGCGGCCTGGGCGCTCACCACCGCGCGCAGCAGGACGTCCGCGCCGAGCACCAGGCCCGCGCCGACCAGGCCCGCGACCGGCAGGCCCGCCCGGTTGCGGACCAGCGCCTTGAAGCGCCGGGTGAGGGGCCGTACGAGGGCGGGCGCGCACAGGCCGACGAATCCGATGGGCCCGGCGAGCGTCACGGCCGCGGCCGACAGCAGCGCCGCGAGTACGACCACCGTGATCCGGGTGCCCCGCACGGGCACGCCCAGGCCGCGGGCCGCGTCGTCGCCGAGCGCGAGGGCATCGACACGGCGGGCCGTCAGCAGCAGCCCGGCGAGTCCTGCCACGGCTACGGGCGCCATCTGCATGACGCCGTCGAAGCCGTTCTGGCTGATGCTGCCCTGACTCCACTGGTACAGGCCGTCGGTCTGCTGGGGGAAGAGCAGGATCAGCCCCTCGGTGACGGAGGACAGGCCGAGGGTCAGGGCACTGCCGGCCAGGACCAGGCGCACCGTGCCCGCGCCCAGCCCGGACAGCGACAGGACCACGGCCGCGGCGGCGAGCCCCCCGGCGAAGGCCACGCCGGAGGAGGCGAGCAGGGGGAGCGACGCGCCGGTGACCGTGAGGAGGCCGAGCGCGAGGTAGGAGCCGGCGTTGACGGCGAGTGTGTCGGGCGCGGCGAGCACATTGCGGCTGACGGCCTGAAGGGCCGCTCCGGCCGTGCCCAGTGCGGCGCCGACCAGCAGGCCGGCGGCCATACGGGGCAGGCGTGAGGCGATCACGACGGACGCGTCGGCGGGGTCGGCCCGGCCGATGAGCGCCTTCCACACCTCGGCCGGTCCGACGGATGCCGTGCCCTGGGTGATGTCGACGACCGCGAGGGCCGCGACCAGGAGCACGAGCACGGCCGTCACCGCGGCCGCGCCCGTCCTGGAGGTGACCGCCTGCGGACGGGTGGCGGGGGTCGTTGCGGTGACGGCCATGGCGTTACCTGGTCAGGGCGCCGACGAGGGCGTCGACGTACGCCTCCATCGCCCGCGGGCCGCCGAACATCCAGACGCCGTCGGGCAGCCGGTGCACGTTGCCCTTCTTCACGAAGGGCAGGGACTTCCACACGGCGTTCTTCGCGAGGTCGCCGGCGAACACGTCGCTGGGCTCGCTGTCGCTGCCGATGTACGCGAACTCGACGTCGCCGAGGCCGGTGAGTCCCTCGACGTCGGTGGCGGCCAGGCCGTAGTCCTTGTCCCCCTTCATGGTCCAGGCGTTCTTCAGGCCGAGTGCCTCGTTGACACCGCCGATGAGCGAGCCGCTGGTGTAGGGGCGCACGGAGACCTGGTTGGAGGCGACCCAGCCGTCGGCGAACGCGATCCTCGTCCCGTTCAGGCCGGCGTCCGCGAGGGCCTTGGCGCCCTCGGCGACCTTGGTGTCGAAGGCCTTCTTCGCCTGGTCCGCGCGTGTCGTGGTACCGGTCGCCTCGGCGATGAGGTAGAGGTTCTCCTTCATCTGCCCGACCGGGTCCGCCGAGTTCGCGGAGCGGACCTCCAGGACCGGGGCGATCTTCCGCAGCTGCTTGACGGCGGACGCCTGCAGGTCGGTGGTGGCGACGATCAGGTCCGGGGAGAGCGAGGCGATGGTGTCCATGCTGGGCTCACCACGGGTGCCGATGTCCTTGGGCGTGTTCTTGAGCGGGGCCGCGGTGTCCCACGTCGTGTAGCCCTTGACGTCGGCGACGCCGACCGGGTCCACCCCGAGCGTCACAAGGCTCTCCACGACGTTCCATTCGGTGCCGACGACCTTCTTGGCGGGCCCGGCGAGCGTGACCTTCGCACCGGTCGCGTCCGTGAGGGTGATGCCCTCCGCGGCCTTGCCGGTTCCGGCGGCCGCGGGCTCGGTGGTTCCGCAGCCGGCGAGGGCGACGGCAGCAGCGGCGGCGGCGGCGATGACGATCAGTGGGCGTCTCATGAGGTGGTACTGAGCCTTTCGGGTCGTGCGTGGTGGCGGCCGACGGCGCGGGTGCGCAGCAGGCCGGTCAGGGGGTCGATGTCGACATCGACCCGGATGCCGTAGGTGGCGGTGAGGCGTTCCGGTGTCAGCACGTCCTCGGGACGGCCCTCCGCGACGATCCGGCCCGCGCACAGCAGCGCGATCCGGTCGGCGACGGCGGCCGCCTGGTCCAGGTCGTGCAGGACGACCCCGACGGCGATGCCGTGGCTGTCGGCCAGGTCCCGGATCAGGTCCAGGAGTTCGACCTGGTAGCGCAGATCGAGGTAGGTGGTGGGTTCGTCCAGCAGGAGCACGCCGGTCTGCTGGGCGAGGCAGCTCGCCAGCCAGACCCGCTGGAGCTGGCCGCCGGAAAGCTGCTCGGCCCCGCGGCCGGCCAGGTCCTCGACACCGGTCATGGCCAGCGCTCGCCGCACCGCCGCCGCGCCGTCCGGGTCGGGACGGCCCCAGCGCCCCCGGTGGGGGTAGCGGCCGAACTCCACGAGGTCCCGTACGGTCAGACCGCCGGGGGTGGGACGCCCTTGCGTCAGCAGCGCCACCGTGCGGGAGAACTCACGGGCCGTCAGGGCGAGCCCGTCCAGGGTGTTCCCGTCCGCCGTGCCGATCGTCAGCGTGGCACTGCGGGCCCGCTGGAGGCGTGCCACAGTGCGCAGAAGCGTCGACTTTCCGCTGCCGTTGGGACCCACCAGGGCGGTCACCTCACCGGGCCGGAGCGTGATCGCCGCGTCGTGCACGACGTCGACTCCGTCGTACGACACGGTCACGTCCCGCGCCGCCAGTCGGTGACCGCGCACGTCGGGCGCCGCGGCCGTCTCTTCACCAGAACTCACAAACGAAGGTTAGCCTAACCTAAGTGGCACCCCGACCACCCCCCGAGCAGCCCACTAAACTTAGGCTAACCTTCCCTCATGGCGAAGATCCCACGGCTGATGCCGCAGAACCCCCGACTGTTCCGCGCCGAGGTGGTCCGCACCGAGCGGATCTCCCCCTCCATGCAGCGCGTGACCGTGACGGGCGCGGACCTCGCCGAGTTCTCGTGGATGGGCTACGACCACTGGTTCCGCCTCTTCATGCAACTCCCCCACCAGGCCACGCTGCGGCTGCCGGAGTTCACCGGCGACCGGTGGTGGCAGCCCTACCTGGCCATGCCCGAGGACGAGCGACCGCACTGCGCGAACTACACCGTGGCCGGCCACCGCCCCGGGACCGCCGAGATGGACATCGACTTCGTCGTCCACCGCGGCCCCACCGGCGAACTCGAAGGCCGCGCCGCGATCTGGGCCTGCGCCGCCCGCCCCGGCGACGGACTGGCGGTGCTCGACCAGGGCCTCATGTTCGACCGTCCGCAGGACGCGTCCGAGGTCCTCGTCGTCGCCGACGAGAGCGGGCTGCCCGCCACCACGGGCATTGCGCGCTCCCTCCCCCGCGACACCGTCGGCCGGCTCATCCAGGAGGTCCCCAGCGAGGGCGACCGGCGCGAGTTGGACGCCCCCGCCGCGATGACCGTCACCTGGGTCGTCCGCGACGGCGCGCACGCCGTACCCGGTCAGGCCGCGCTCGGCGAACTCCGCAGGCACACCACCGTCGACACCGCCGCCTACGCCTTCATCGTCGGCGAATCCGGCCTCTCCACCAAGGGCCGCAGACACCTGCACCGCGCCGGCCTCCCCAAGGACCGCATCACCTTCTCGGGCTTCTGGAAGCACGAGGCGCGCCGGCCCGCCTGACGGGCACCCGCTGAGGTGGTGTTTCAAGCGGAAAGCTGAGGGCAGGGGTCGGACGAGGGGGGTTCCCGGAGTTGCAAGGGAGTCCGGCCCCATGTCGACAGAGACACTTCTGGCGATCATCATTCCGATCGTGGTGGTGCTTGCCATCATCGCGGTGGCAGCAGCGCTGATCGTGCGCCGCCGGCGGTTGCGCCGGCAGTTCGGCCCCGAGTACGAACGGACCGTGGAGGGTACCGGCAGCCGCAGGGAGGCCGAGCGGGACCTCAACGCCCGCGCGAAGCGGCACGACTCCCTGGACATCAAGCCGCTGCAGAGCGGCGTCCGCGACCGCTATGCGCGGGACTGGACCGGCGTCCAGGAGGAGTTCGTGGACCGTCCCGAGGATGCCGTCCACGATGCGGACAGTCTGGTGACCTCCCTCATGCACGAGCGCGGCTACCCGACCGAGGACTTCGACCAGCAGCTCAAGGACCTCTCGGTGGAGCACGGCCACACGCTGGAGCACTACCGTGAAGCCCACCAGGTCAACGCCCTCAGCACCCGGCATCAGGCCACCACCGAGCAACTGCGCGGTGCCATGGTGCACTACCGCGCCCTGTTCGACGAACTCCTCACCGACGGCGGCGAATCCCGCCACGTCCGGGCCTGACCAGGGTTCCGGTCCACTACGCCGCCACCACTACAAGAGGCGGAGGAACGATGGAACGCGACCGCGCACGACACTCCCGCGAGAGCGCCTTGACCACTGAGGAACTCGCCAAACCGCGCGAACAGTTCGAAATGCCCCCCGACCGGTCGGACACGGCGACCCGGGCCCCCGCGTACCCCGGCGAGGGCACCCCCGCGGGCCGCAAGCCGTCCGAACCCCCGGCGGAGACAGCCGGCGCCCCCATGGAGAACACCTCCGTGGACCAGGCTCCGCAACTGCTGAGTTCGCAGGACGAGGAGAGCTTCCGCGCCCGCTGGCAGGAGATCCAGAGCCAGTTCGTCGACGACCCCCGGGATGCCGTTCACACCGCCGACGCCCTGGTCGCCGATGTCATGCAGAAGCTCGCGGCGACGTTCGCCCACCACAAGCAGGAGTTGGAGGGGCAGTGGGACCGGGGCGAACAGGTGAACACCGAGGACTTGCGTACGGCCCTGCGGCAGTACCGCTCGTTCTTCAACCGCCTGCTCACCACCTGAGCCCTGCCTTCCGGGCCCCGCGCACGCCGTGCGCGGGGCCTTTTGCGGTGCGGCCGGCCACCCGGCCGACGACCCTCCGCCCGGTACTCAGGGCCGGCTGAGTACGTCGACGGGTACGGGACCGGCTGCCGGCTCCCTAACCTCACTGTCGTGACTGCGACTTCATCCCGTCCCAGACGCAGAAGCGCCTGGAAGTGCCTGGCCGTCATCGCGGCCGGCTACGGTCTGCTCCTCGCCGGAATGTCCCTGTCAGCGGCCGCCTCCGTCGGCGACCGGACATGCACGGGGATCGATTGGACCTGCGCCCTCAGCCCGCGCGAAACGGGGCTCATGTCCATGATCGTTCTCAGTCCGGTCTTTGCCGTGGCACTTCTCACCTCGACGTGGGTGCTGTGGTACTCGGTGACGAGGCTCGAGAGCACATCGGTTTGGCTCATCGGGACGATCGCGGCTCTCGTCGGCGCGGTCGCCGGCATCGCGCTCTTCTGGGTCCTCGTCCTGGCCGGCGGCTGAATCGCCCACTGGAACCCGATCGCTATCCGGTGACGCGGGCGACGAGGAGCGCGATGTCATCGGTGCCGGGGGTGGTCCGCAGGGCGTGGTCCACGAGGGCGTCGGCGAGGTCGTCCAGGCTTTCGTCGCCGGCCGCGACGAGGCAGTGCGCGAGGTCGGCGGTGCTGTGCTCGATGTCGAGTCCCGGCGCTTCGACCAGGCCGTCGGTGTAGAGGACCAGCACGGTTCCCACCGAGAGCGGGATCTGCGTCATGGGGTAGTCGCCGTCCGGGGCGACACCGAGCAGGAGTCCGGGCGGCATGTGCAGGATCTCGGTGCGGCCGTCGGGGTGGCGGATCAAGGGCGGGGGGTGTCCCGCGGTGGCCAGGCGCGCGCGGTGTCGCCCGAGGTCGAGGTGGGCGTACAGGCAGCTGGTGAACAGCCCCCGGTTGAGGTCGGCCAGAAGCCTGTTGGTGCGGGTGAGGACCCTGCTCGGAGAGGTGTGCGCGGTGGCGTGGGCGTGGACGGCGGTGCGGACCTGCCCCATGAGGGTGGCGGCCTGGACGTTGTGGCCCTGGACGTCGCCGATGGTGACGGCGGCACAGGTGGAGCCGCAGTGGATGAGGTCGTAGAAGTCCCCGCCGGTGTCCTGGCCGTGGCCGGCGGGACGATAACGTGCGACGACCTCCAGGCCGGGGACCTGCGGGAGTTCCTGGGGAAGCAGGCCTGTCTGCAGCGTGCGGGCGAGGTGGCGCGTGGCGTCGTAGAGGTGGGCACGGTCCAGTGCCTGCCCGATCAGCCCGGCCAGCGAGGTGAGGATGGCCCGTTCCGCCAGGGGGAAGGGCCGCGGGCGGTCGTAGGACAGGGCGAGCAGTCCGATGGGCCGGCCGGAGGCGATCAGGGGGAGGAACGCCCAGGCGTCCCGGTCGCGGTAGCGGGGGGCCTCGGGATAGGCGCGCTGGAAATCGCCGAAGCTGGTGAAGAACCTGGGGGTCGCCGTGGCCATGGCCTGGGTGGGCGGGGTGGGGGCGCTCAATGGGATGCCCTCGAACCGGGCCATGAACTCGTCCGTGTACCCGCGGTGGGCGGCGACGTGCAGGCGGCCCTCCTCGGCCGTCAGCAGGGCCAGCCCCTGGGCCTCGAAGGCGGGGACGAGTTGGACCGCGACCTGGTCGACCACATCCTTGACCTCGACGGCCTCGCTCAAGGTGGCGGCCAGATGCATCAGTTGGTAGAGCGTCGACGCGCCCATGGGGCCCTGCGTGCGTGCCGGTTCCGCCCGGGGCCCCCTGGCCATGGCCTCGGCGGCCGGTGCGATCCGGACACTGATGCCGGAGGCCGCGGGCTGCAGCTGAAAGGCCAGCCGCCGGTCCGGGGGCCGCGTGGCGATGAAACCGGTGGGCTGACGGCTGATCACAGCGGCCCGGTGGCGTTCCTCGAAAGTGGGGTCGTCGAGCCACGGCAGCCGCTCCCAGGGACGGGAGCCGAGCAGGTCCGCGATCCCGTCGCCCAGGAGGTCGGCGGCCGCGCTGTTGAGGAACGTGATCCTGCCGTCCAGGTCCAGCGACGCGCATCCGGTCGGAAGACGCTCGGCGAAGTCGAACGCGGCCACCGCTTCGGCCGGGTCCGGGGTGCGGGTGCGGACGGCCGGCAGCGTCAACGGCTCGGCACCGGGCAGCAGCGGCTGACCACGGCAGGCCGCCTGGTCCAGCAGGCGGCCCGCCCGGCGGCAGAACGTGGCGATCGTCTCGCGCTCGCCGGGACTCAGCTGCGGTGGATGCCAGACCGGCCACACCATGCAGATGGCACCCCACACCGAGTCCCCGGTGGTGAGGGGCGCGGCGCCCAGGAGGATGTCGTACGGGGCCATGAGCCCGATCCGGGGGTAGCGGCGGGCCAGCTCGGTCGGGCTGTTCACCCACACCAGGCGCCGCTCGCGCACCGCTTCCGCCACCGGCGCCCGGTCGCCCACCCCGACCCGTACCCAGGGGGCGGCGATGCGCCGGGACGTTCCGGATAGGGCCAGCAAATGCAGGACCCGCTCCCCCGGCGGCAGGACGTAGAGCATGCCCACGGAGGCGTCGGTGTCCCGCCCCAGACGGCCGAAGAGCCCGACGAGGGGTCCCAGGCCCGTGGCGGTCCGCACGTCGTCGCGGTGCACCGGCCTCACCCCCGGCCCCGCGTCGAAGCGGCCCGCCGGGGCGCGCCATGCCGCCTGTCACCCATAAACGGACCATACGTCCGACCAGCGGTCGCGGCACCCACACCGGGAGGCGCGCTCCGAGGCCGGGGATGGACGGCCGAGTGATAAAAAATGGACGTCCATTCATTACGATGACGGCATGCAGAACTCACCCAGCCGGACCGCGCAGCACGTCGCGCTCTTTCGCGCACTGGAGTCGGTGCGCCGGGGACCGCGCCTGTTCACCGATCCCTACGCGGCGTCCTCCCTCGGCACGGGCTATCGCCTGGCCGTCGCGCTCGCCCGGCGCACGGGGCTGACGAACGTCCTCGAGCGCCGCATCGACACAAGCTGGCCCGCCGGCCCCCGCGCGTCGGCCGTGGTCCGCACCCGGCTGATCGACGACCTGGTGCGGGACGCCTTCGCCCACGGCGCCCGGCAGCTGGTGCTGCTGGGCGCCGGATACGACAGCCGCGCCTTCCGCCTGGAGGCGGCACGGAACGCCACCGTGTTCGAGGTCGACCACCCGGCGACCCAGACGGTGAAGCGCGAACTGGTCACCGCGTGGAACCGGACCACGACCGGCCGCCCCCGCGAGGACATCCACTTCGTGCCCGCCGACCTGATGCACCAGGACCTGGGCGAAGTCCTGCGTGGTGCCGGCCTCCGGGACGATCCCGCGGTGGTCGTGTGGGAGGGCGTCACGAACTACCTCGACGCGCCTTCGGTGCACACCACCCTCACCGCGCTCGCCTCCACGACGGCGCCGGGCAGCAGGATCGTCTTCACATACATGGACCGGCGCGCACTGGACGGCACGGGCGACTTCGCCGGCGTGGAGGCCTGGGCGGACGCCGTCCGGTCGGCGGGCGAACCGTTCACCTTCGGATTCCTCCCCGACGAGCTCCCCGGCTACCTCGCCGCGCGTGGGCTCGCTCTCACCCTCGACCTGTCGGCACGGGACGCCGCCGCCCGCTACCTGGAGCCGCTGGGGCGCCGCGAGCCGGCCGCCCCCTTCTACCGGATCGCCCAGGCGGAGGTGAAGTGATGCCCAAGGTCAGCGAGGAACACCTGCGGACCCGGCGCGCCGAGATCCTCGCCGCCGCCGCCCGCTGTTTCGCCCGCGCGGGCTTCCACCGCACCACCATCCAGGACATCGCGAAGGAGTCAGGACTCAGCGCGGGCCTGATCTACCGTTACTTCGCCGACAAGGACGCCATGGTCGTCGCCATCGCGGACCAGTGGCACGACCGCCAGACCCGCCAACTGCACCTGGACGACCCCGGCGACGACCGCACGCCCAACGCCCTCGGCCGCGTCGCCGCCGGATATCTGGACCTCCTGCGCTCGCTCGCCGACCCGGCCGAACGGGAGCGTGTGCAACTCGGCGTCCAGATCTGGGCGGAGGCGCTGCGCGCCCCCGAGGTCCACACGGTGGCGCGCCAAGGCGTGGACCTCCCCCGTGGCGTCATCACCGGCCTCGTCCACGCCGCCCAGGAACGCGGCGACCTGCCGCCGGCTCTGCCGGCCGACGGACTCGCGCGCGTCTTCATCGCCGTCTACCAGGGCCTGGCGCTGCAGACCGCGTGGGATCCCGAACTCGACAACGCGGCCTTTGTGGACGCGGTCCGGGGTCTCCTGGAAACGCTGACACCCGGTTTCACGGAGTCCGGGACCTGAGTGCGCGGACCGCGGCCCCGGCGCGCCCGGGAATCGGATCGCGCATCCCTTACGATCCGCCCATGCACGCTTTGAGGCGATTTCGGATGCATTGGGGTCTCTACGGGCGGCGGGACCCCGTGCTCCTGTCCCCGGTGGCCTTGACCGTGGTGATCGGCCTCCTGGCAGTGCTCACCCCGCAGGACGTTCCCTTCTCCCGGCTGCTGCCGGCAGCGCCCGCACTCGCCGCGTCGCTCTGGTCGGTCAGGGCGACCCTGACCCTGGGCGTCGTCTGCCTGCTCCCGGTCATCGGCTTCGCCCTCGCCTTCTCCGACATGTCCGCCTTCTACACCGCGGGCGCGATCGCCGCCGTCACCCTCGCGGCCGCCTACGCCAGCCACCTGCGCCTCCAGCGCGAACACACCCTCGCCCAGGTCCGGGCCGTCGCCGACGCCACCCAGGAAGTCCTCCTTCGACCCGTGCCCGGCCGGATCCGGAACCTGGAGATCGCGACCCTCTACCTCGCGGCGGCACCGCACGCCCGCATCGGCGGCGACTTCTACGCGGTCGCGGACACCGCACACGGACTGCGCATCATCCTCGGTGACGTCCGCGGCAAGGGCCTGCCCGCGGTCGGCGTCTCGGCCGCCGTCCTCGGCTCCTTCCACGAGGCCGCCTACGAGACGCCCGACCTGGGCCGGCTCGCGCAGCGGCTCGACACCTCCATCACGCGCTACAACGCCGACGTCCCCGCCGCCGACGGCCCGGAGCGTTTCGCCACCGCCGTCATCGTCGAGATCCCGCCCACCGGCGACCGGGCCTCCGTACTCAGCTGCGGGCACCCCCCGGCCCTGCTGGTCCACCAGGGCGCCACCAGGACCGTCGACCCGGCCGACCCCTCACCGCCGATCAATCTCGCCGCGCTCATCGGCTCCGGCTACCACGTCGACCAGGTCCCCTTCACCCCCGGCGACCTGCTCCTTCTCTACACCGACGGCGTCACGGAAACCCGCGACGACAAAGGCGACTTCTTCCCCCTCACCGCCTGGACCCGCGAGACGGACACCACCTCCCCCTCCGCCCTCCTCGAACGGCTCCACCAAGCCCTCCTCCGCCACAGCGACCGCAACCTCAACGACGACATCGCCTGCGTCGCGATCCGCAACGTCCCCCAACAGGGGCCCGCTTGAACGGTCCCGCCAAGCGGCACCATGGACGGGCTGCCGGAGTCCCCCGGACCATGGGCCTGTCCACCTTCGACGGATCGGAGGCGCCCCCTTGGATTCCGAGCAGACCGACCTCGCCGCCTGGACGGCGTACGGCGACCACCACATCCGCAGGCGAACCGATGTCCCCGACGCCGACCGCCTGGCATGGGGGTTCTGGCCGAGCGGCCCAGGCGACGAGATTCTGGGCGACGTCGCCGGCCGCCGCGTCCTGGACCTCGGCTCGGGCACGGGCAGGCACGCGGCGTACCTCGCCCGTGAACGAGGTGCCCTGGTCGACGCCGTTGACGCCTCCCCCTCGCAACACCAGCGTGCCACCGAGCGGTACGGCCACCAGCCGGGCCTGAATCTGATTTTCTCCGACGCCGTCGAGCACCTTCGGCGAGCCGAGCCGTACGAGGTCATCTACTCGATCCACGGGGCCGCCTACATCGACCCCCTCCGTCTCGTACCCGCCCTCGCCGCGGCACTCGCGCCCGGCGGACGCCTGGTCCTCTCCGTCCTGCACACCAACTCGGAGGGCCACGGGCCCTCGAGGACCGTCGTCGCGCGGCCCGAGATCCTGCCCCTGGCCGACGGCGGCCGGCTCACCGTCCGGATGTGGGTGCTCGCCCCCGCCCTCTGGACGAGCCTGCTCGCCGCGCACGGACTCGTCGTCGACCAGGTGGACACCCTTACAGCCCCGGAGGAGGGCAACCCGCTCACCTGCTCCCTCCTCCAGATCCGCCGGCGCGCCCAGGTCACCAGCCGGCCGCGCACCGGTCGGCCTGCCGGGCCGAACGCGGCGATCGGGGTGGGCGCCATCCTCCACGGCCCACGAGGGCTGCTCCTCGGCCTCCACGACGGGGACACACGCGAACTGCCCGGCGGCAAAGTGGATCCAGGTGAGTCGCTGCAGCACGCCGTCGTGCGGGAGCTCGCCGAAGAGACCGGCTGTACGGCCCGCGAGAAGGACGTGGTCCTCCTGGGGACGCTCCTCGACCGCGTCGGCGACATGCCCCGGGTGACTGTCGCCGCAGTCGTCACCGCGTGGGACGGCGAACCCGCGGACCAGGCGGACGAGCGGGTCGGCGACTGGCAGTGGTTCCCTCTCGACCGGCTCCCCGACGGCCTGTTCATCCCCAGCGCCCAAGTACTGACCGCGTGGCGTCCCGACCTGCCGATCGAGCACCCGCCCGCCCACTACACACCCTTCGCGGCGCCGGGACAGTGCTGACAGCCGCCCGACCCCACGCTGCGCCCGGAGGCGAATCCCTGACCACGCAGATCTTGACCATGCACGGCCATCCCCAGCAGCAGCTCACCGACAATGCCCCGGCGGCCCCGTAGGAGGAGTTGTTCGCACTGCTGAGCGCGCTGCCAGGAGTCCGCAGCGGCCAGTCGGCCATCTCCGTACCGGGCGCCCGCGGACTCATGCTCCCGGTTCCGCCCACGGCTGGGCGGTGACTCATCCGCTCGCGGGATCCGGCTCACCCCGGGCATGGTGCTGGTCCACGGTCCGCGCGACAAGGCCGAACTCGACGTCGTCGCCATCGTCACCACCAGCGGCGAAGGGGCTCCCGCACGTCGCACCACAACAGGAATATAGAATTCCGGTCCGGTTGTACGGAGCACGGATCCCAAACCCCAAAAGGCGAACGGCGACACTAGCCACACCACTCCCCGGTGCGGCGACGTTTCAATTCCCCAGCCGCATCGCAAATGACCAAGGCAGTAATGCCGGTCAATACTCCCGCACGTCGCACCATAGGGAATAGCCGGTCGGAAGCGGGGCACTCGGGGAGGAGTGGCCACTACACGCGGCGGCGGATCCCCCGTGACCTGGCCACCGTCGGCGGCGCGGCGCCCGGCCGGAAATCGGGTGATGCGCGCGTCAAGACCCTTCATGGTGCGACCTGTCACACCTGGCGCCATTAAATCCACGGCGACTCTCCGGATTCCGGACACATTCGTGCCGCGCTCACCGCAGAACGCAAATCGGTAGCCTCTTTGTGCCTTTACAGCGTTGACATGGACACAAGATCTCTCCGCTAATGGACACCCGGCGACCGCTGAAGTTCGCCCGTTACACCTTCATGCGTCGATGTTTCATGTGATGACTGGGGAGTCGCACGTTGCTCGCACCACACATATCCGGTCCACCGCTCCGGCGGCGGGTGTCCACCGTGCTGGCGGTGCTCAGCGCGGCCGCGATGGCCGTCCTGGGCGTCCAGACGCCGTCGCAGGCTGCGGCGCCCACCGCCGTGTCCGCGAAGGCGCCCACCGCCGGCGACCACGTGCCCTACGAGACCGCCTGCGGTGCCGCCAAGAAGGGCGAGGCCACCTGCTACGCCCTGCGCCGCACCGATGTCGCCTCGGCCAAGGGCCTGCGGACCGCATCGGCTCCGGGCGGGTTCGGGCCGGCCGACCTGCGTTCGGCCTACAACCTCCCGGCGGGCGGCGGCGCGGGGCAGACCATCGCCATCGTCGATGCCTTCGACGACCCGACCGCCGAAGAGGACCTGGCGGTCTACCGCGAGCAGTACGGGCTGCCGGCCTGCACCACCGACAACGGCTGCTTCACGAAGGTCGACCAGCGCGGGGGGACCAACTACCCGCAGCCCGACCCGGGCTGGGCCGGGGAGATCTCCCTCGACCTCGACATGGTCTCCGCGATCGCCCCCAACGCCCACATCCTGCTCGTCGAGGCCGACACCCCGAGCTTCGACGACCTCGGCGCCGCCGTGGACCAGGCGGTCGCGCTGGGCGCCAAGTTCGTGTCCAACTCCTATGGCACCGACTACCGCTTCGGCAGCGGCGAGGACCCCTCCGGAACGGTGGGGCTGGACGTCCACTACAACCACCCCGGCGTCGCGATGGTCGCCTCCTCCGGTGACTACGGATACGGCGTGTCCTACCCCGCCGCGTCGCCGTACGTGACCGCGGTGGGCGGCACCTCCCTGACCGCCGACGGCGGCACCGGTCGCGGCTGGTCCGAGTCCGCCTGGGACGGTGCCGGTTCGGGATGCTCGCTCTACGAGCCCAAGCCCGCCTTCCAGACGGACACCGGCTGCGAGAACCGGGCCGTCGCCGATGTCTCCGCCGTGGCCGACCCCGCCACCCCGGTCGCCGTGTACCAGACCTACGGCGGTGGCGGCTGGGCACAGTTCGGCGGCACCAGCGCCGGCTCGCCCATCATCGCCGCGGTCTACGCCAACGCCGGCACCCCCGTCGCGGGCACCTACCCCAACTCCTACCCCTACGCCGCGGGTGCGGGCCTCTACGACGTGACCGACGGCAGCAACGGCACCTGCGCCCCGGCCTACCTGTGCACCGGCGCTGCCGGCTACGACGGCCCGACCGGTCTCGGCACCCCCAACGGCCTGCGGGCCTTCCGCACCGGCCCGCACGGGACGCTGTCCGGCACCGTCACCGACCAGGCCACCGGCAAGCCCCTCGCCGGTGCCAGCGTCAGTGCCGGGCCCGACAACGTCACACACAGCGGGGCCGACGGCCGCTACACCCTCGGTCTCCCGGTGGCCACCTACGACGTCACCGTCGACGCCTACGGCTACGCCACCGGCACCGCCAAGGACGTGGCCGTCACCGAAGGCGGCGCCCTCACCCGGGACTTCGCGCTGAACCCGGTCCCGAGCCAGACCGTCGCCGGCAAGGTCACCGACGACTCCGGCCACGGCTGGCCGCTGTACGCCAGGATCACCGTGGACGGGGTCCCCGGCGGCCCGGTGTGGACCGACCCGGCCACCGGCGCCTTCACCGTCGACCTCCCCCAGGGTCACGACTACACCCTGCGCGTCGAGGCCGCGCTGCCCGGCTACACGCCCGCCAACAAGTCCATCACCGTCGCCGACGCGCCGCAGTCGCTGACGCTGTCGTTGCCGGCCGACCCCTGGAAGGCGACCACACCCGGGTACGCCGTGCATCTGGACGGCCCCACCGAGCACTTCGCCTCCACGGAATCGGCCCCGCAGGGCTGGCGCGTCGTCAACGCCGATGGCACCGAGGGCGGCTGGTCCTTCGACGACCCGGCCGGGCGCGGCAACCAGACCGGCGGTGACGGCGCCTTCGCCATCGCGGAGAACCCCACGATCGGGGAGCCCTTCGACGCCCAGCTGATCAGTCCCGCCTTCGACCTCACCGACGCGTCCGACCCCGAACTCGCCTTTGACGCGATGTACTTCGCGTTCGGCGACAAGGCTGCCCAGGTCGACGCCAGTTCCGACGACGGCGCCACCTGGAAGTCCCTGTGGACGGCGGCGGCGGGCTTCGCGGACCACGCCAGGGTCGAGATCCCGCTCACCGGCCTCGCAGGCGAGCCGAACGTCAGGGTGCGCTTCCACTTCGTCACGGACTTCGCATGGTGGTGGGGCATCGACGACGTCTTCGTCGGCGACCGCGCCTACACCGCCACCCCCGGTGGCCTCGTCACCGGCACGGTGACCGACGCGAACACCGGCAAGGGCCTGGTCGGCGCGACCGTCACGGGCAAGGACGACCCGAAGGTGACCGCGACCACCGTCGCCACCCCCGAGGACCCCGCCCTCGGCGACGGCCTCTACCTCATGTTCTCGCCCCACCTGGGCAAGCACGACATCACCGCCGCCCGGCCCCGCTACACGGAGCTGACCAAGACGGTCAACGTCGCGACCGACAGTGCCGTCGCTGCCTCCTACAAGCTCAAGGCCGGGCAGTTGACGGTCACTCCGGACCCCGTCACCGCCACCGTGGGCTGGGGCAAGTCGGCCACACGGAATCTGACGGTCAAGAACACCGGCGGCGCGCCCACCACCGTCACGCTGGACGAGCGGGCGGGCGGCTTCCAGATCCAGAACCTCCGGAGCGGCGCACCACTGCAGACCGTCAAGGGGCACTTCTCCCCGCACGCGAGCAAGACCGGGCCCGCCGCGAGCGGGCGGAAGACCGTCGCCTCGCCGTCAGGCGCCGCCTGGCAGACCGCCCCCAGCCTCCCGGAGGCCGCTCTCGGCAACGCCGTCGGCACCTACAAGGGCAAGGTCTACTCCGGCTTCGGCTACACCGGCCTCGACGTCACCAACGCGATGTACGTCCTGGACCCGGTCGTCGGCAGCTGGACCCGGGCGGCCGACGCGGCCGACCGTCGTGAGGCCCCCTCGGCCCAGTTCGTCGACGGCAAGTTCCACGTCGTCGGCGGATGGAACCCCGACAACAGCACGGACCCCAAGCTGGAGATCTACGACCCCGTCACCGACACCTGGACCACCGGCGCGCCGGCCCCCGTGGCCTACGCGGGCCAGGGCAACGCCGCTCTCGACGGCAAGCTCTACACCGTCGGCGGCTGCAACGACCGTTGCGGTACCGCCGAGGCGTACGCCTACGACCCCGACGCCGACGCCTGGTCCCGCATCGCGGACTACCCGGAGAAGACCTCGTGGGAGTCGTGCGCCGGCGTCAACGGCAAGCTCTACTGCGCCGGAGGCGACGCCGACTCCCTCGGGGAGAGCAAGCACGCCTACGTCTACGACCCGGTCGCCAACACGTGGACCGCGCTTCCCGACCTCCCGATCCCCCTGTGGGGTTCGTCCTACACTGCGGCCGACGACCAGCTCGTGATCTCCAGCGGCATCACCGGCAACGCCCTCACCAACCAGGGCTTCGCCTACAGCCCCGAGGCCGGCACCTGGTCGGCGCTGCCCAACGCGAACGTCGCCACCTACCGCGGCGGCGCCGGCCTCGGCCTGTACAAGGTCGGCGGCGGCAGCGAGCCCTACACTCCCAGCACCGCGGTGGAGTTCCTGCCGGGATACGACCAGGGCGGCTCGACCGACGTCACCTGGCTGAGGACGAGCACCCAGCACTTCACCCTGCAGCCCGGCGCGAGCACGACCGTCACCGTCACGCTGGACGCCTCGGTACCCGAGATCGCGCAGCCGGGTGACTTCACCGCGCAGTTGGCGCTCGACAACGACAGCCCGTACGGGATGCGGAAGGTCGCGGTGTCCCTGCACGTCGACCCGCCCAAGACCTGGGGCAAGATCACCGGAACCATCCGGGGCGTCCAGAGCGACGGCACGACCAAGCCGCTGGCCGGCGCCACCGTCGAGATCGACAGCTGGGCGGCGAGCTACTCGCTCAGGACGGCCGCGGACGGCACGTACTCCCTGTGGCTTGACTCCCGCAACAACCCGCTCAGCGTCATCGTCGCCAAGGATGGCTACCGGCCGGTGGCCACGACCGTGAAGATCAAGAAGGGGGCCACCGTCACCGGCGACTTCACCCTCAAGAAGCAGTAACCGCCGACCGGCGCCAGCGAGACGGGCCGGCCCTCCGGGACCGGCCCGTCACCACCCAGACGGTCGAGGTGGACGCGGCCGAACGCTCAGCCGGCGACGGCCGTGAGCTTCGACGGGTTCATCATCCACAGCAGCCGGTCGATTCCCTCCGCGGTGACGCTCACCGTGAGGACGGCGAACACCGTCCCGTCGCGGGACAGGCGCACCCCGGGCCGGCCGTTGACCTCCATCGGATCCACCGTGACACCGATCCAGAAGCGGTCGGCGAACGCGTGGTAGTACCTCGCCACGCGGTGCGGACCGACGACGGGGAACTTCGACGCGCGAACGACTCCTCCACCGTCGGAGTACGAGACGACGTCCGCCGCGAACAGCTGCTCCAGCACGGCCACATTCCCGTCCTGCGCGGCGGCGACGAACGCCGTGAGGAAGCGCTGATGCTCGGCAGACTCGACACTCGACCGCTTTTCCGCGGCAAGGTGCTTCCGCGCCCGGCTCACCAACTGCCGTGTGTTGGCCTGCGTCTGGTCGATGATCTCCGCGATCTGCTCGTACGGGTAGTCGAAGGCCTCCCGAAGCACGTACGCAGCACGTTCCGTGGGGGTGAGCTTCTCCAGCAGCATGAGCACGGCGACTTCCAGCGCCTCCCCGTTGACGGCCCCCAGCGCGGGGTCGCTCGTGGTGTCGACCGGCTCCGGCAGCCAGGGGCCGACATACGTCTCACGGCGCACCCTGGCCGACTGCAGCACATTGATGGCGAGCCTGGTCACGGTCGTGGCGAGAAAGGCCTGCGGATTCTCCACCTTCGACCGGTCGTAGGTCTGCCAGCGGATCCAGGCCTCCTGGATGATGTCCTCCGCGTCGCTGGCACTGCCGAGAATGCGATACGCGATGCCGAACATGCAGCCGCGGGCATCACGGAACGCCTCTGCGGCCTCCTGAAGACTCCGAGAATCATCCGCTGGATCGTTCTTCGACGGCATTCCTCGCCCATCCTTGCTGCTCGGCGAGTCCGCCACCGAAGACCGGTGGCGCCTCGCCGATTCTTACCGACCGCTCTTGCCGCGACAGGTTCAGGAAGACAGCCAGTCGGCGTAGTGGGTGGGGGCGATACGAGCGCCCTCCGGGGCGGTCAGGACGTCGCCGTGGACGGCGGCGAACATGCCGGCGCTGTCGTCGGTCACGACGGAGCGCCCGTCACCCTTGGCCCTGACGGTCAGCCGGCCGATCTCGTCGAGCGGGTAGACGTCCGGGCCCGCGACGTTGAGGACGCCACCCAGTGGACTGCCGACGGCGACGTCGGCGATCGCGGCGACGACGTCCGCGGCGGCGATCGGCTGGAGCGGCGTACTCGGCAGCCGGACGGTGTCGCCCTCGGTCGTCCAGGACATGGTCGCCTCCATGAACTCCATGAACTGCGTGGCGCGGACGATGGAGTACGGGACGGAGCCGGCCTTGAGGATGTCCTCCTGCAGCACCTTGGCCCGGTAGTAGTCCAGGTCGGGCACCTGGTCCACGCCGACGATCGAGAGGATGACGAAGTGCCCGACGCCGGCCTGCTCGCTCGCGGCGACGAGGTTGTCCATCGACGTACGGAAGAACGTCGCCGAAGCCTCGTCGAAGGTCGGGGAATTCGTCAGGTTGACCACGACGTCCGCTCCGGCCACGGCCTCCGCGACGCCCTTGCCGCTGAGGAGGTCCACACCCGTGGACAGGGAGTGCGGGACGGCCTCGTGACCGGCCCCGTTGAGCTTCTCGACGACCTGTGACCCGATCAGCCCGGTACCACCGACGACCGCGAGCTTCATGGCACGACCTATCTCTCGACACCTATGTCCGGTTTGCCCTTATGGGACCGAAGTTACCCCCGGAGAAGTCGGCGCGCCTGGGCAGCATGCGCCGACTCGTTCAGGACGCTACATATCCTGGATGTTCAATGTCAAGAATACGTCCCGCCCTTGCGCTTCTCCGGGGAAACCCGCAGGTCAGCTCTGGGTGGGACGCGGAGCACGCAGATGGGTCCGCTGCGCCAGCTCCTCCGGATCCACCAGGGTGAGCATCGGCCGGCCCGGCGCGCAGAGCATCGTCACGACGAAACGGGTCCGCGCGTCCGTGAGCGCGTTGCCGTCCTGGTAATGAATCACGTCCCCGCCCGGCTCCCAGAAGGTCTCACCGGCCCTCACCACGCGTTCCGGCTCGCCTTCCAGCTCGAAACGCACCGCGCCCTCGACCACGTACCCGAAGGCCGGACCGGTGTGGCGGTGCGGAGGGGTTCCCGGGTCCCCGGGCGGCCACTCGACGAGGATGGTCATCCCCGAGGCACCCTCCGGGATGTGGGGCGGTGTGACGTCCTGGAGCATCGTGATCGCCGTCTGCCACGTCCCGGACGGGGCCTGCTCGCCGGCCTTGCCCGCTGCGTCCTTGTCCGACATTGCGCTGCACCTCCGTAGGTCGGCCCGGATCGGCCGTATGAAGCCCGACCCAGGCTTGCACGACTCCTCGACAGTGAAGACCGGGGACACACCGCTTTTGTGACAGGTGCATCCGACCGCCGCTCCCGCAAACGTGACGCTGAAGGGGCGACCGCGCGATGTGTCACACACGGTAGGAGTACTCGGTCGGTGGGGCGAGGAGTGTGATCGCCGGCGGGCCGGGAACCAGGCCGGCGCATCTCCCCCGCAATGTCGTTGCATCCGGCCCACGCAGAGGGATGGTGTTCATGTCGTACCCAGAGCAGGTCTACAAGGGAAATGGCGGCGAGGTCAGCGCACGTTTCCGGCCCGAGAGCACCGGGCCGAACCTCGGGGAGGCCGGCAAGGACGCCTTCCATTATCTGGCGACCACGGCCACCACACGAGGCGAGTTCGGACTCTACCGAGTCGAGATGAGCCCCAGGGCGGGCGGCCCCAAGACGCATTTCCACCGGTCCATCTCGGAGTCGTTCTTCATCCTCGACGGAACCGTACGCCTGTTCAACGGTGCGGAGTGGATCGACGCGCGGAAGGGCGACTTCCTGCACGTACCCCAGGGCGGACTGCACTCCTACCGCAACGACTCCGACGCACCGGCTCAAATGCTGCTGCTCTTCGCACCGGGCGCACCGCGCGAGAAGTACTTCGAGGGGCTGTCGCATCTGGCCCACGCCACGGATGAGGAGCGCGCCCGGTTCCTCGACGAGCACGACTCGTACTTCGTGGAGTAGCCGGTCCGTCCCGCCACCGCTCCCCGTGCCGGCGCGCGCGGGGAGTGCGGGGGTGTCACAGCCGGTCCGGTCGCCTGGTCCTAGTCGACGACAATCAAGGCGATCGGAGCAGACCGTGGCTATCACCGAACGACGTCTTTCCACCATGGTGCTGGTGATCGGTACCGGAGGAGCCGGGCTGCGCGCGGCCATCGAACTGGCCGAGGCCGGTGTCGACGTCCTCGCCGTCGGCAAGCGCCCCAAGGAGGACGCCCACACGGCGCTCGCCGCCGGAGGCATCAACGCGGCGCTGGCGACGATGGACCCCGAGGACAGCTGGCAGCAGCACGCCGCCGACACCCTCAAGGAGAGCTATCTGCTCGCCGATCCCCGCACCGTGCGGACCGTCACCCAGGGTGCCGCTCTGGGCATCGACGACCTGGAGCGGTACGGCATGGCGTTCGCCAGGGAGGAGGACGGCCGGATCTCGCAGCGCTTCTTCGGCGCGCACAAGTTCCGGCGCACCGCCTTCGCCGGCGACTACACCGGCCTGGAGATCCAGCGCACCCTCATCAGGCGCGCCGGCCAACTCGACATCCCGGTGCTCGACGGTGTCTACATCACGCGGCTCCTGGTGCAGGACGGCGCGGTCTTCGGCGCCTATGGCTTCGACGTCGCCAACGGCACGCGCTACCTCATCCACGCCGACGCCGTCATCCTCGCGGCGGGCGGCCACACGCGTATCTGGCGGCGCACGTCCTCCCGGCGCGACGAGAACACCGGTGACTCGTTCCGACTGGCGGTGGAAGCCGGTGCCCGCCTGCGCGACGCCGAGCTGGTGCAGTTCCACCCCTCCGGCATCATCGAACCGGAGAACGCGGCCGGCACTCTCGTCAGCGAGGCCGCGCGCGGTGAGGGCGGCATCCTCCGCAACGCGCTCGGCGAGCGCTTCATGACCCGCTACGACCCCGAGCGGATGGAGCTCTCCACGCGCGACCGCGTGGCGCTGGCCTCCTACACGGAGATCAAGGAAGGCCGCGGAACCCCCAACGGAGGCGTGTGGCTCGACGTCTCGCATCTGCCGCGGCGGACCATCATGACGCGACTCCCCCGGGTCTACCAGACCCTCCTGGACCTGCAGATGCTGGACATCACCCGCGAGCCGATCGAGATCGCGCCCACCGCGCACTACTCGATGGGCGGGGTCTGGGTACGGCCCGAGGACCACAGCACGGACGTCCGCGGCCTGTACGCCATCGGTGAGGCCTCCAGCGGACTGCACGGTGCCAACCGCCTCGGTGGCAACAGCCTCATCGAGCTGCTGGTCTTCGGCCGCATCACGGGTCAGGCCGCCGCCGCCTACTCCCAGTCGCTGACCTCGCAGCCCCGGTCGGCGTACGCCGTGACGCAGGCCCGCGCCGAGATGGACCACCTGCTCGCGGCGGACGGCCCGGAGAACGTCCGCGCACTCCAGCGCGCCATCCGCAACACCATGACCGAGCACGCCGGAGTCGTCCGCGACGAACGGGGACTGCGCACCGGGCTGGATGAACTCGCCGCGATCGAGAAGAGGATGGAGGACGTCGGCGTCCATCCCGACATCGCCGGCTTCCAGGACCTCGCGCACGCCTTCGACCTCAAGGCCGCCGCCCTGGCGGCGCGCGCCACGCTCGAATCGGCACTCGAACGCCGCGAGACCCGTGGCTGCCACAACCGCAGCGACCACCCGGACATGGACCCCGCTCTGCAGGTCAATCTCGTCTGGTCCCCGACGACGGGAATCACCCACGAGAGCATTCCGGCCATCCCCGAATCGATCTCCTCCCTGATGGAGGACGTCTCGACCGAGGGAAAGCTCGCCGAGTGACGCCCCGGCTCGCCCGGCGAGCGCGGCGAGCCGGCTGAGCCGGCCAAGCCCCTGTCACAAACACAGTCACCAACCGGTCTGTGCCGGTACGTAGAGAATCCTGCGAAGGGATACCCCCATGAAGGTCGTAGTCATCGGCGGAACCGGGCTCATCGGCTCGAAGCTGGTCGGAAAGCTCGGCGAACACGGGCACGAGGCGGTCGTGGCCGCGCCCAGCACCGGCGTCGACACGCTCACGGGCGCGGGCCTGCCCGAGGTCCTGCGGGGTGCCGAGGTGGTGGTCGACGTGTCCAACTCGCCCTCGTTCGAGGACGAGCCCGTCATGAGCTTCTTCCGCACCTCCACCTCCAACCTCCTCCACGAGGAGGCGAAGGCCGGCGTCCTGCACCATGTGGCGCTTTCCGTGGTCGGCACCGAGCGGCTCCAGGAGAGCGGGTACTTCCGCGCCAAGCAGGCGCAGGAGGATCTGATCAAGGCGTCCGGGATCCCGTACTCCATCGTCCACGCAACGCAGTTCTTCGAGTTCCTGAAGGGCATCGCGGATGCGGCGACCGTGGGCGACACCGTGCGTCTCGCGCCGGTGAAGATCCGGCCCATCCACTCCGACGACGTGGCCGCGGCCGTCGGCCGCACCGCGGTCGGCACACCTGTCAACGGGACGCTGGAGGTCGCCGGCCCCGACGAGTTCCCGCTCGACGAGCTCATCCGCAAGGGGCTCGCCGCCAAGAACGACCCCCGCACGGTCGTCACGGACCCCGGTGCCCGGTACTTCGGCGCCGAGCTGAAGGAGACCACCCTCGTGCCGGGGCCTAACGCCCACATCGCCGGGACCCGGCTGGCCGACTGGCTCGCCCGGCAGCAGTGACATCCGCCGGTGGCCCCTGCCCGCGCCGGGCAGGGGCCACCGGCGTTTCCGCACGTGCCGGTACGCCCTCCGTGGCCGGCCGGTACACTGTCGGTCATAACGGACACG